>CANIFK010000176.1 GCA_947466555.1 Acidobacteriota bacterium
ACTCAGCGTCTCCTTCAACAACCCCGCCGCCTCCAAATCCGTCATCAACGCACTCACGCCCCCATCAAACACCGCCCCCAAACTAAAAATGTTCACCGGGCTCCCCCCCGTCCCGTAAATGTCGTTATGCATATCCCAATTGCCCACATTAATCTGAATGAACCGCGTCCCCTGATTCGCCGCCAAAACCTGCTTGGCCACTAAACAAGCATTCCCAAATCCATTCGCCACGCCCCCCGCCCCATACCGCACACTATCGGCGGAGACAAACTTAAAAGCCGTATCCACCGCCGAATTGAACATCATCCCGTTCGCCGCGCCGTAGAACTTATCGAAATCCTCCACCGTCTTCCCCAACGGCGACGCCACCCGCAACGGATCATCGATCGTGTGCAGAAACCGCAACCGCGCATCGCTCCGCGTCTTCCCATCGGTGTTCGAAGTATTCGGCAATCCCGTCGTCGCCGGCGTCACCTTAAACGGCGCATACGTCCCTGAAAAATACCCCGGCCCCATCGCCGAATTCGCGTTCAACGCCAAAAACGACGGAAACACTTGCGACGCCGTCCGATCCCGCTCCTTCTCCGAAGCCACAACCGACCCCATATTCGGCGACACATCCCCCAACGCCGCCGCCGGGTTCCGCCCAATCTGCGTCCACGTCTGCCCCAACGAATGCACCAGCGCCCACGCCCGCATCGACCGCACAATCGCAATCTTCCCCAACTGCTGCCCCAACTTCGGCATCACCCCGTTCGGCCACAACACCCCGTTCACCGTCTCCGCCTTCAACGTCGTAGGCGTCGATGGCCCCACTTTGCAATCGAACGTATCCACATGGCTCGGCGCTCCGGTCATCAAAATGAAGATCACATTCTTCGCCGTGTTCTTCGTCGTCACCGCCCGCCCACCGGCATCAGCCAGCAACGGCTGTGTCAGGTACGACCCAGCCACCCCAGCCCCGGTCACCTCGAAAAACCGCCGCCGAGACAAATGCGGAGCCGACCCAAACGAAGCGTGCCGCCGCGAAATTTTCTGTTCATTCATCGTCGTGTCCCCTAGTAGCTGAAAAGAAAGTCCACTTTGTTATAAAGCGACCACAGCAAATCTTCCGCCTGCGCCGTCCGCGTCCCGGCCTTCAGTTGCGCCAACGCCGCCGTCTTCTCCGTCTCCGTCGGCACCCGCGAAAGCACCGTCAAAAACAGCGTATTGACCAACTCGTCATCGGCCTTCGACAAGTTCTTCTGCAACAGCAAATTCGCATTCCCCGTCCCGCGAATCCGCGTCAACACCAGCGAATCATTCATCATCGCCAGCGCCTGCGAAATCGACCCCTCCGTCTTCCGTTCCTCGTCATCCCGGTTCCCCCGCAGGAAAGCGTCCAGGAACCGCGACACCGCCCCGCCCCGGTCCGGCGTCGACAGCGGCTCCGGATTCCGCATCGCCCACGCTTCCGTCCGGCTCAGCCCCGGATACGTCCGATTCAGGTCATAACTCGGCGTCAACCCGCTCGTCTGCACCAACGCGTCATGCACTTCTTCCCCCCACAACCGCCGCACAAAGTGCCGCGCATACAGCGGCTCCCAGTTCGGATCCCACGTCCCCGGATACCGGCTCGACATCTGATAGGCGTCCGACAACACCATCTGCCGCATCAGCTTCTTCACGTCATACTTCGCCGCCACAAAGTCCGCCGCGAGGTCCCGCAGCAGCGCCGCGTTCGTCGGCTGCAACGTCCAGCCGTCATCGGTCGGCGGCTTGTCCGGATCCAACCGCTCCGGGTCAATCCCGTCGGTCGGCGTGACGAGAGCCAGCCCAAAGAAATGCTCCCAAACATAATTCACCGCGGCCTTCGAAAACAGCGGATCCGCCACCACCTCCCGGGCAAAAACGGTCCGGTAATCCTCCCCCGCCGCCGGCTTCGCCCCCGTGAACAGATAGGTCGGCGCCACCGTCGTCTGCGTCCCAATCGGGTTCCGCGCCGGCCGGTTCCCAGTCGTCGTGTTCAACGTGTAGTCGTTCCGAATCGCCGGATTCGTAGCAATCCCCCAGTAATACGGCACCGCAACGGTACTGTTCACCGCCGTCCGCGACATCGTCGTCCGCGAAAAGAAACTCGCCATCCCCCAGCCCTGCGTGCGAACCGTGTTCTTCCCCCACAGGCTCAACGTGTCCAGGTGCCCCCGCCCGTTGTGGCAAAGAATACAGTTCAAATGGCCCAGCCCCATAAACGTCCGCACCACGTCCACCGCCGCCTGGTCGTAGGTATCCTGCAACGGCACCATCGGCTGAAAGCTCCCCGGCAAAAAATTCAACTCCCCCTGCTCGTAGCTATTCGTCCCACGAGCCGTGATCAACTCCGTCGCCATCGTGCTGTACGGCTTCCCCGTCCGCAACGCGTCCCCGATCCACTTATAGAACGCCGCCACCCCGTCCCCATCCCGGCGGATATTCGTGTTCACCGAGTTGTTCTTAAACAGGTCACCGTAGAACATCGTCCACTTGTCCACCCACTCGGGCTTAGCCAGCAGTTCATCCACCAGCAACTCCCGCTTGTTCGCCCTTGTATCAGCAACAAACGAGGTCACCCGCTCCGGCAACGGCACCCGTCCCGTCAGGTCCAACGTCACCCGGCGAATAAACTCGTAGTCATCGGTCCGCGGCGCCGCCGCCACGCCCCGCGCCTGCAACGTCCCGTAAATGTGCCGGTCAATCGTGCCCAACTCGTCCAGCTGATACTGCGCATTCGTCCGGCTCCCGCCCGGCACAAACATCCGCGTCTCGCCCATCCGCCCCAACACGCGCGCCGTCACCTCGCTCACCCGCCCAACCTTCCCACCCTCCAGCATCCGCTCCCGCAGCGGGCCGAAAAACGAACATTCCTGCCCCGCGCAAATCCAGGGGAATAGGGCCACAATAAGAGGAACTGCCACGCGCATTGTCAGACTCCATTTACAAAATCGTACTGCCTACCGAAACACTGCGGCCGATATGGAGTTTCAGAAATAATCGAAACGGGGACCAATGTCTAAGAAACTCACCGCGGCACTTTTCATCCTATCGGCAGTAGAAATATTTTCCCAAAGCTTTTCCAATAGCTCGCTAAATGGAAAATACTTCTTCCGCCACCTGATGATACTCGGCAACACCGCCGGAGCCGTATCAGAGATGCGCACGGCCTACGGAGCCATCACATTCTCAGGCACCGGGACTTACACCCTCACCGGCTCCCAAATCATCGGCCCCGCCGCCCCCGCCGCCTTCACCGCCAACGGCACCTACGCCGTTAAGTCCACCGGCTACGTGACAATCTCTAACCCCCAACGCGCCAACACCGATATCACCGCCGGCCTCGGCCAGGGCGCACTCACCGGCGCCTCCACCGAAACCGCCACCGTCTACGATCTCTTCCTCGCCATCCCCGCGCCCCCCGGCGGCCAATCCAACGCCTCCCTCTCCGGCAACTACGACGTCAGCGCCCTCGAATTCCCCAACGCCTCCTCCGCCCAAATGCGCAACGCCGCCTTCCGCCTCGCGCCCACCGGCGCCGGTGCAGCCCCCGCCTTCACCGTCACCGCCAAATCCGCCGCCGCCAATAACCAAACCACCACCTTCCAAATCGCCAACGCAACGTACTCTATCGCCACCGATGGCGCCGGAACCCTCACCCTCCCCGGCACCGCTCTCCTCAACGGCGTCCGCAGCCTCTGGGTCTCCGCCGATGGCACCCTCGCCCTCCTCGGCTCCACCGCCCCCGGCGGCCACGACATCTGGATCGCCGCCAAATCCGCCGCGCCGTCCACACCCTTCCGCAATCTCTACTTCCGCGCCGGCCTCCGCTACGAAGCCAACAAAGCCGGCACCTACGCCGGTTCGTCTAACTCCACCAACACCGGCAAACTCGTCTCCAGCCTCCGCGTCCGCCAACCCGAAGGCGCAATCGACCTGACATCCGCCAACACCTACCTCCTCACCCCCGACAACACCGGCACCCTCGACTTGAACCGCCTCGTCATCGGCCAATCCGCCAACTCCTTCCAAACCACCGGCCTCTCCAACGTCGATTCCAATAACTACGAACTCAGCTTCGCCATCCGCGCCGCCACCCCCACCGGCTCGGGCGTCTTCATCAGCCCGCAAGGCGTGGTCAACGCCGCCAGCTTCGCCCCCGTCGGCGCGCCCCTCTCCCCCGGCGGCTTCTTCACGTTGTTCGGTTCCGGCCTCGCCGCCGCCACCACCGTCGCCAGCACACTTCCCTTCCCCACCACCCTCGGCAACGTCCAGGTGCTCATCAACAACACCCCCGCCCCGCTCTACCTAACCAGCGCCGGCCAGATCAGCGCCCTCGTCCCCCTAACGGCCACCGGAACCACCGCCAGCATCATCGTCGTCAACAACGGCCAGCGCTCCAACACCGCCGAAATCCCGTTGGCAAAATCGAGCCCCGGCATCTTCACCATCCCCCCCGCCGGCACCGGCCCCGGAGCCCTCCTCCACGCCAACTTCCAACTCGTCAACGCAGCCAACCCCGCCAAGCGCGGCGAAACCATCCTCCTCTTCCTCACCGGCTTAGGAGCCGTAACTCCCACCATCCAGGACGGAGCCGCCGCCCCCAGCAACCCGTTAAGCCAAGTCCCCGGCGACGTCAAAGTCTACATCGGCGGCCGCCCAGCCACCGTACTCTTCAAGGGCTTGGCCCCCGGCCTAGCCGGCCTCTATCAAATCAATCTGACGGTCCCCACGAACGCCCCCATCGGCTCGGCCATCCCACTCGCCATCGAAACCCCCGAAGCCTTCCACGACATGGTCGACATCGCCATCACCAACTAACCAGACAATTCCTAGGTGACTGTCACCTAGGAATTGTCCGACCACATTAAAACCCATACACCCTGTTCCGCCCCTCAATAATCCGGGTCCCACCAACCATGGGAATCCCATTCAAACTCCGGCTCTCATGGATGACAGCCGGACTCCTCATCACACTGCCTGCTCTCGCGCAGCAGTATAATTCCAACGACCTAACCCCTCTCACCCAAACCAGCGCGAAAATCAACGGCGCCTCCTCCGGCAAACAAGTCGGCGGCGGCGGCAACAGCCACGCCCTGCTGATGAACGGCAGTGCGCTCAACGCAATCGACCTCCACCCCGCCAACTACGCCTCCTCCATGGCCACCGCCACCGACGACGTCGAACAGTGCGGCTACGCCTTCTCCACCCTCAACGGCCGCAACCACGCCATGAAGTGGTCCGGCTCCAGTTCCACCTTCACCGATCTCCACGGCGCCATCTCCTTCGACGGCTCCTACTGCCTCGGCACCCACGGCGGCCAGCAGGTCGGCTACGGCGAACGCCCCGTCTACTTCACCACCTACCAGAACGCAATCCTCTGGCCCGGCGGCGTCTCCACCAACCTCCACCCCCTCATCGGCTACGGCTACTCCAAAGCCCTCGCCGTCAAGAACGGCCAGCAGGTCGGCTACGGTTCGTCGCTTCCCTACCCCTACGGCGAGACATTCGCTTATCACAACGGTAGCCGCGCTCTCCTCTGGACCGGCACCGCCGCCAGCTTCGTCGATCTCAATCCCACCGGCTACGACGCCTCCGAAGCCTGGGCCACCAACGGCACCCAGCAGGGCGGCCACGCCTACCTGGCAGTCCCCCTCCCCTCGCAGCACGCCGCCCTCTGGTCCGGCACCGCCGCGTCGTTCGTCGATCTCCACCCCGCCGGCTATAACGACAGCCGCGTCACCGCCATGTCCGACACCCAGCAGGTCGGCGACGGCTGGGTCGGCCCCATGGGCGCCGTCGGCTCCGTCCGCCACGCCCTCGTCTGGAACGGCACCGCCCAATCCGTGGTCGACCTGAACCAATACCTGCCGCCCGGCTACACCCACGCCGTCGCCACCGGTATCGATGCCAATGGCAACGTCGTCGGCTTCGCCTACAACACCCACGCCATCGGCCTCGTCATGCCGCCCGACGCCATCGCCGTCGTCTTCGCCCCCGGCCAGGCCAGCGCCACCGCGCTCGCCTCCCTCACGCTGACGCCCGCCAAACCGGCCCCCGGAGCCACCATTCAGGGCACCGTCACCCTCGGCGGCCCCGCGCCCGCCGCCGGCGTCACCGTCACCCTCCTCTCCGGCAACACCGCGCTCCTCCCCGTCCCGGCATCCATCCAGGTCCCCGGCGGCCAGTCCAGCGCGTCGTTCTCCTTCATCGCCGGCGGCGCCGGCATGCAGGCTCCCATCTACGCCAAGATCCTGGCCACCGACGGCTCTTCCAGCCGCGCCGCCAGCGTCATCGTCACCCCCGTGGTTAACCTCGCCTCCGCCACCGTCAACCCGGTCGAAGGCGGCTTCTCCACCACCGGCACGGTCAATCTCTCCATCCCGGCCCAGGCCGGTGGCGCCACCGTCACCCTCGCCTCCGCCAGCCCGCTCGTCACCCTGCCCGCCTCGGTGACCCTCAATCAGGGCGTCTCCTCCATCGGCTTCACCGTACTCACCCAGTCCGTTGCCGCCATCACCCCGGTGCCCTTCACCGCGTCCTTCAACGGCCAAACGCTCAACGGCACCATCACCCTGAGCCCGGCCCCCGTCGTCGCCGTCGCCACCCTGACCATCCCATTCACCGTCGGCGGCCAGGCGCAGACCGGCGTCATCACCGTCACCAACTTCCCGCGCAACCCCGAAGGCGCCGTCATCACGCTTACCAGCAGTGACACCCGCACCCTCCAGGTTCCGCCGTCGGTCACCATCCCGCAGGGCGGCTATTCGGCCACCTTCCCTATCACCACCACCGTGGTCAACGGGACCAAGGGCGTCGCCGTCAAGGCCACCCTCGGCGCCTCCAGCATCACCACCACGGCCTCGGTCGTCCCCGTGCCCACCATCACCATCGTCCAGGCCGATTACCTTACCGACCTCCAGATGTTGAAAGTGGCCGCCACAACAACTCTCACCAACGCCACGTTCACCTTCGGCACAGACCCCCTCGGTCCGGCCATCGGTACGCTCCAGTTGGAACTCGGGCAATATAAAGGCGCAACCATCATGCCCACGGCCCCCGCGGTCGTGACCGTATGGAGCTCCGACGGTGGCCAGGCCACCATGGTCGTCACCCAGAAGCTCTCCTCCGCTGGCGGCGGCGGGAACGGCGGTGGTGGTGGTGGCGGAGGCGGTGGCGGCGGTGGTGGCGGTGGCGGCGGTTCGACGTCCACCACCTACAAACTCACCGTCTCCCGCAGCGGCAAGGGTACGGTTACCAGCAGCCTCCCCGGCACCAGCTTCGCGCCCAACACCAGCGTGACGCTAACGGCCACCCCGGACCCCGGCTCCGCCTGGACCGGCTGGACCGGAGCCTGCACCGGAACCTCCCTCACCTGCACCGTTGTCATGACCGCCGATAAATCGGTCACCGCCAACTTCCGCTAACCAACCCCCAGACAATTCCTGGGTGACTGTCACCCAGGAATTGTCTGGCCAATTTCCAACCCCGCCACCCCGCCCGTACTGCTCCCAAACGCCGAAGCCTCCACGCCCATCCGCTGCAGCATCGTCACAAACAAATTGCACAACGGCAGATTGTTGTCTTTCCGAAACACCAGATGCTGCCCATGCGCAAACCCGCCCCCGGCCAAAATGATCGGCAGATTCGTATTGTCATGTATATTGGCGTCCCCCATATTGCTCCCGTAAAGCACCATGGTCTGGTCCAACAACCGCCGCCCATTCTCCATCCGCGAAGCCAGCCGCCCCCACAACCCCTTCAGCAAAGTCATCTGCTGCCGGTCCGCCTCCTGCAACTGCTTCACCTTCCCCTCCGCCTGCCCATGATGGCTCAACCCGTGATAACTCTCCGTCGTCGCCTCCCGCCCGTTCAACTGAAACACCGGCGTCGTAAACGCATCCGCCATCAACGTCACAATCCGCGTCGAATCACTCTCAAACGCCAACTGCGCCATCTGCAACATCAAATCGAACTTCTCAAAAAACAACTTCTTTTCCGAAATCTCCCCCGGCGCCGGGCCGCTAGCCGTAGGCTTCGCCCGTAACTCCCACTCCTTAGCCGTAACCAACCGCTCCTCCACCTCCCGCACCGAAGTCACATACTGGTCCAACCGAGCCCGATCCTCGCCCCCCAAACGACCGCTAAACCGCCGAGTCTCATCCAGCAACGTATCCAACACACTCCCCCGGTTCTCCAGCCTATGCAACTGCCGCGCCACAGATTCCGGATCCCCCTGCACAAACATCCGCTGATACAACTTCGGCGCCGAATCCTCCGCCGGCAACAACACCCCGTCCCGAGTCCAAGACAGACTCCGATTCCCCTTATCGATATTCACCCCCAAATTCAACGAAGGGAACCGAGTCACCTGTCCCAACTTCTCCGCCGCAAACTGGTCCAGCGAAATCGAATTCCGAAACCCACTCTTAAACGCCCCCCGAGCCGCCGTCAGGAAACAGTTGTCCGTGCTATGCCCACCCGACACCCCCGGATGCGACAACCCGCTGAACACCGTAAACTCCTTCCGCCAATCCGCCAGCACGTTCAAATACGGCGACAACGTATAATCCCGCCCCGCCCCCTCCGGAAAGAAGTACTTCGGCAAAACGCCCAGGTTATTGGCGATAATCAACATCCGCATCGGCGGCTTGGCATCGCCAAACACCGGCAACGCCAACGCCACCCCAGCCCCGCGCAAAACCGTACGCCGCGTAATCATAAAGC
>CANIFK010000177.1 GCA_947466555.1 Acidobacteriota bacterium
GTGGACCTGCTGGCGGCGGTGCGCGCGGTGGGTAAGGGCGAGGGGTATTTGAGCCCGGCGGTTTCTGATTCGGTGCTGTCGGATTACCGGAAGCATGTGACGGATCCGTTGGATTTGTTGAGTTCGCGCGAGCGGGAAGTGCTGCAGTTGATTGCCGAGGGGAAGACGAATAAGGATATCGCCACGGGGTTGAACCTGAGCGTTTATACGGTGGACGCGCATCGGGGGCGGATCATGGAAAAGCTGAACCTGCATTCGACGAGCGAACTGGTGCGGTTTGCGGTGCGCAAGGGGTTGATCGATTAGTCGAAGATCGGGAGCCAGTAGCGGTACTCGCGGCCGTTGTGGAGCAGGGTGAGTTGCCAGAGGATGGCGCGGTTGGGGTAGCGGCCCGGGAGGCGCGTCGGCCAGGTTTCCGGGGCGAGCAGGGTGATGACGGTTTGCGTGTCTTCGGAGCGGCACTCGCAGGTGTGTTCTTCGAGGACGTAGGTGATGCAGTTGAAGCGGCTGGCGAGGACATGGATGGATTCCAGGCGGGCTTCGGCATCGGGGGTTTGGACGGTGGCGACCGCGGCTACGCCGAAGCGCATGGGGACTTCGGCGAGATGGATGGGCGGGGCGCCTTTGTCCAGTGTGAAGGCTTCGTTGCGGCGCCAGTGGGCGTTGGCGCGCCAGGGTTCATCGGGCGCGGTGGCGAGATCCTTGGTGACGGCGCGGTTCCAGGCGCGGCCGCGGGATTCCAGCCATAGCGCGCGGATGAGGAACCAGAGCAGCGCGCCGCCCACCGCGGCCCAGCCGATCGCGGCCAGGGCTTCGGCACGCCACGCGAGCGCGAGTGCGCCACAGCCTACGACTGCGAGTGCGGCGTAGACGGCCAGTAGTTTTCCATCGCCCATCGTCTGGTGTTCGTTGGGCAGCCAGCCGCGGAGTTGAGGGCGGTCCTGTTCGAGGGTTTTTAGAGTTTGTGCGAAGAGCTGTTCGGCGTTGTCGGCAACCTTGGTGATTTCGCCGCTCTCGAGCTTCCAGAAGATTCCGGCGGCGTCGAGCAGCAGGAAGCATTCGGGCTCATCGAAATCGTAGCCGGCAACGACGGCGGCGCGGGGCGGGAGGGTTCCGTCTTCGCGGAGGTCGACGGTGTTCCAGACCAGCTCATCGACACTGAACAGCATGTAGGGCGGCAGCGCGCCGTCGGGCGCATTGGCCCACTCCTGGCCGCCGGTGCGGCGGAGCCAGTCTTCGACGGCGGGACTGGCGTCGGCGCCGAGTTCCGTCATCGCCCAACGGATTTTTTCCGGCGATGGCGGCGGCAGCAGCGACCGGTGTACATCGGGCGCGTGTGCCGCGAGCCACGTCGCGATTCGTTCCATCTACAGCAGTGCTCGCAGGTTTCGCGCGCCGAGGGCGGGGATGTCATCGGGCTGGGCGGCGAGGTCGCGCCAGATGCAGGCGGCGGCGGCGATCTCCTTGATGCCGGGGCCGAAGCTCTCGATCACCAGCCAATCGTCGTAGCCGATCTCCTTTAGCGCGCCGACGACGCCGGGCCAATCGATGGGGCCGCTACCGGGGATGCCGCGGTCGTTTTCGCAGGTGTGGACGTGGAAGATATGCTTGCCCAGGAGGCGGATGGCGTCGGCCTGATTCTTCTCTTCGATGTTGGCGTGGAAGGTGTCGTAGAGCACGCCGATATTGGGGTGGGCGACTTCTTCGCAGAGGCGCTTGGCGTCGGCGGCGGTGTTTAAGAAAAACGTCTCGAAACGGTTCAGCGGTTCGACGGCGACGCGGACATTGAAGCCTTCGCTGTAGCGGCCGAGTTCCTGCAAGCCATCGACGCAGCGCGTCCACTCTTCGTCCGTGCGGCGGCGACCGGGCAGGTAGCCGACGGCGCTGCAGAAGGGGCCGATGAACAGATTGAGCCCGGCTTCGGCGGTCGCGCGGACGCCGGCCTGGAGGAAGGCCATGGATTGGGCGCGGAGGGCCGCGTCGTCCGTCGCGAGGCTCATGCCGGCGACGAGCGCGCTGCAGAGAATGCCGGGCATTTGCTGGGCTTCCAGCTCGCGGCGGGCGGCGGCGGCGGGGAAGCTGGCAAAGTCGAAGGTGGCCAGTTCTATGCCGTCGAGGCCGAGCGCTTTGGCCTTGGCGATGAGCGGCAGGTGGGCTTCGGAAAAGCCGGCCGTCCAGAGCAGGGTGTTTACTCCGATTTGCATTCGATGAACTCCTCGGCCTCGGGATGTCCGGGCCCGTAACATTTCAAAATCACAAGCGGTTCGGTGCGGCTGGCATTGGTAATGGCCACGCCGGCGGCGGCGGCAACGGCCGGGACGAAGAATTCGTCGGCGGTCATCTGGCCGAAGCGGATGAGGGTGGGAACTTCGCAGTCGAGGCCGTTGATGGTGCCGCGGCCTTGGACGACGAGCGCGCCGTAGGGACGGGTGTCGGTGATTCGCACGGTGGCGCCGGGGGCGACGGCGAGTTCGCGGGCCGAGAAGTGGGGGCTGCCGTAGACGATCCACTTTTCGATGTGGAGGTCGCTCGCGTTGGCCTTGATGGGCTCGCGGTAGTTGAACTGGGCGAAGAAGGGATCGGTGTTTTTTTCGAAGTCGATCCAGGAGAGGATGTAGTCGAGATCGTTCTTCTGCGGGTCCGGCATTTGGCCGTTGAGGGCGTCCCAGGGAACGGGATCGCCGGCGCACATGGATTCGAATTTCGCGCCGATGTCGGAGGGGGCTTGCGGCTCGTAGGTGACCATGGTGCCGGGGGCGTGGAGGATATTCGTGTCCACTTGCCAGCCGGTGCCGGGCTTTAATTTGTAGGCCTGGGAGAGATTGAGAATGCCGTTGTCGCCTTCGCTCCAGCGTTGCAGACAACGGCGCACGGCGTCGCGCGAGGTGTGCGTTTGCAGGCCGAAGAACGTGTAGGGGAAGGCGCCGGGATTGGCGTTGTATTGGGCGGGATAGTAGTAGGCTTCGGGCTTGCCGCGCTTTCCCATGGGGCGGGCCTGGGCGTCGCTGGGGTGGACGTGGAGCGGGATGGGAACGGCGTTGTCGAACAGCTTGCAGAGGACCTGCCAGGTGTCGCCGGTGAACTCGCGGAGGGGGACGCAGTTGCCTTCGAATTCGACGTAGCTCAAGCCTTCGTCGGGCGGGGTGCCGGGGCCGTTATCGGCTACGACGTTGGAGGCGAGCCAGCGTTCATCGATGCCGCCGCGGTGGCCGCCGAGGGCGTAGAGATCGTTGGGGTGGAGGCGCAGGCGGCCGCCGGGGCGGAGCATGGCGCGGGGGACCCAGGTGGGGGCAAGGCGCAGCACGCCCTGGCCGGGTTCGGCGGCCAGGCGGAAGAATTCACTGGTGTTCATCGGACATCCTCGAAGGTCACACTTCCATCGTCCCGCATCGTGGCGCGTCTTTGCCCGTTGGGGGAAAGGGCGGTGCGGCTGGAGTGGAATTCGAGCGGCTGCGCCTGGACTTCCCTGCCCGTTGCGGCTTCGAATATTCGCTGGAGTTCGGGGCCTTTGGCGGCAACGTATGTGCCGTCGGCAGAGAGGGCGACGGCGCGCACGGTGCCCACTTGCGCGGCGATTTTACGGAGGAGTTGGCCGGTGATATTGAAGAGGCGGATCTCGGCGCCGTAGCCCGCGGCGAGGGTCGAACCGCGCCAAGCGAGGCCGCCGGGATCGGGCCGGGCGCCGTTGTCGATCCAGTTTTTGACGACAACCAGTTCGGCCGCGGTTAGCTTGTCATCGCCCATCGGCATGACGGGTTCCAGCGCGCCGGTGAGCGTGAGATAAAGGCGCGATTCGGCCGATTTTCCGGGGACGAGAATCGTGCCGCGATTGCCGCCGCGCAGCAGGCCGTCCATCGTTTCCACGTCCAGGCTACCCATCTTTACGTTGGCCGCATGGCAGGCGTAGCAGTGCTGGCGGAAGACGGGCTGCAGGTCACGGTTGAAGCTCTGCGCCGACACCAGGACGCTAACAGCGAACAGCCAGCGCATGGGCTAGGCGAACAGCTCGTGGATGGGCTGGACGTTGGGCGCGACCACGGCCAGGCCGGGTTGGAGTTCGGTGTGGAGCGGGATGCCGAGGCCCTTGTAGATGGTCGCGGCGAGTTCGCCGGGGTGGACGGGGCGGTCCTTCGGTTCGGCGCCGATCGCGTCGCTCGAGCCGATCACGGTGCCGCCCTTCAGCGGCCCGCCGCCGGCGAGGACGGTGTAGCACTGCGTCCAATGGTCGCGCCCGCCGGCCGCGTTGATGCGGGGCGTGCGACCGAATTCGCCCATGGCGATGACCATGGTGTTGGACAGCAGACCGGTCTGGGACAGGTCTTCGAGGAGGCTGGAGTAGGCCATGTCGAACATCGGCCCGACCGTGTCGCGGTAGGCCGACATGGGCGTGAAGGGGCGGGCGCCGTGGATGTCCCAGGTGAGTTCGTCGAAGACGGTTTGGAACATGTTCACGGTGACGAAGCGGGCGCCTTTTTCCACCATGCGCAGGGCCTGATAGCAGCTCTTGCCGAACTGGCCGGCGCCGTAGCGGGCCGGGGCGATGACGTCTTCGCAGGCCATCAGCGTGGGGCCGTGCTGTTCGCCCAGGAAACCCGCACCTTCGCCGTGGGGCATGTTGCCGCCGGTGGCGCCGATGGGCCCGGGGAGCACGATGTTTTCGCCGCCGCGGAATTTCGCGGCGACGCAGCCGAAGCTGGGGTGTTCGACGTCGTATTCAAACAGACGGCCGGTTTGCATGACGTGGTGGCCGGCGTCGTGAACAGCGGCGCCGTCGTGATGCATGGAGCGGATAAGCGAGAACTTGTCGGCGTGGCGCGCGGTGCGCGGGAAGATCTCGGAGATCTCAATGCCGGGGACGTTGGTTTTGATGGGGCGGAAGGGGCCGCGGATTTCGCTGGGCGCGCTGGGCTTCATGTCGAAGGTGTCCAGTTGCGACGGGCCGCCCACCATCATCAGCACGATGCAGGCGGTGTCTGTTTTGTGGAGATTCACTCCGCCCAACGCGGGAACACTGGCTCCCAAGCGCAGAAACGCGCGTCGATCGAAACCGTCCAGCCGTGACATGCATCGATTCTATATCACCCGATCCCTGTGCGGATTTCGCTCGAAATTTGTCCCTTTTTGTGGCACTCTGCCGCTTAGATCTTTAGTTCATTAGGAGAATTCATGCGAGTTACCCAGTCAGCGAATGGCATCACCGTAAAAGCGTACGCCGGTTCTACCGGTGTTCTGCTTGGTTTTAATGTGACCGAGAAACGCCGGAAAGGGCTCTTGGGGTTTGCGGTGGAGCGCAAGTCGGGAGACAAGAAGGGGTTTCTGCAGTCGGCGCTGCATTTCCCGGGGGTGGAGGCGCCGGCGGGCTCGCTGTTGTCGACCGCGCAATCGCCTGTCCAGAAGTTCCGCTGGTCGGACTACCGGGTGATGCCGGGGCAGAAGCTGGAGTACACGGTGCACCCTATTTATGGGGAGCCGAAGCTGCTCGATATTCAAGACGGCCCGACGATTCAGATCCAAACCGCGGGGACCGATTTGAAGGGCGACAGTGTGTTGTTTAACCGTGCGGCGGCGTCGAGCCAGGCGTTCTCGCGCCGGTTCCCGGAGGTGGAAGAGGAGTTGAAGAAAGCGAAAGATAAGAAGACGGTGGAGTTGCCGCCCGAGGCGAAGGACTGGCTGACGCGCGGCGTGCGGGAGCAGATCACGGGGTTCATCGGCAAGGCGACCGGGGCGGGATTCGCGCTCGATATTGCGATCTACGAGTACGAATTGGCCGATATTGTGGAGGCCGTCAACAAGGCGCATGACGCGGGTGTGCAGGTGCGCGTCGTCTATCACGCCAAGAAGAACGATGAACAGACGACGCTGAATGAGGAGAACCTGGCGCACTTGCCCGACGAAGTGAAGCGCGCGCGCGTAACCAGCAAGATCTGCCACCACAAGTTCATCGTGCTGAGCAAAATTGTGGGCGGGAAGAAGAAGCCGGTGGCGGTGTTGTGCGGGTCCACCAACTTTACGGAGAACGGCGTCTACCGGCAGGCGAATGTCGTCCATGTGCTGAACAACGCCGCCGCCGCGAGCGAATATGCGGAGCTGTTTGAATTCCTTTTCGCGGGGAATGACCCGGGCGCGACGCGCACACGCAACACCGATGTGAATCCCATGCCCACCGCCGATGAGCCGATGTTTATTGGCTTTTCGCCGCGCTCCGGGGAGACAGATCTCGACTACTTCGTTTCGCAGATCGACCGCGCGAAGAACGACTTGCTCTTCGCAACCGCCTTCCAACTTCCCGACAAAATCACGACGGCACTGTTGGGCGCGGCGCACGATCCGGTTCTGCGGTTCGGCGTGCAAAACACGGCCAGCGACATCACCGGCGTGCATGCCGACCGCACGGCACTGTTTACAGCGGCGGCCTTGCTGCCGAGCGGGCTGGAGGGCTGGCAGAAGTCCTGGCTCAAGGAGAGCAAGGCCGGCCAGCTGGGCAACATCCTGATCCACACGAAGATTGTCGTGGTGAACTTCACCTCTGACAATCCGATTGTGATCAGCGGATCGCACAACTTATCGGTGCCGGCGTCGAACGGGAACGATGAAAACTATCTGGTGTTCCATGGCAACACCGACGTGGCCGACTGCTACGGCGTCGAGGTGATGCGCATCTACGATCACTACCGGTTCCGCTTCGCCACCAAGCAGAAAGGCAAGTCCGCGAAGCCGCCGATGCTCACGCCCGACGACTCCTGGACTAACCGCTATTTCGTGAAAGACTCGCTGCCGTTCCGCGACCGGATGCGCTTCTCCGGCGGGAAGGGCTGAGCCCTAGATATACCCCACACTCCCATCCGCCCGGTAGGCGAAGCCGCGATGCCAGCTTACCGGCGGATACTTCTTAATGGCCTCTTCGTTCAGCTCGATGCCCAGGCCCGGCTTGGTGGGCAGCGGGATGTAGCCGTCCTTCACCATCAGCGGTTCCTTCAGCACGTCCTTACGCACGCCTTCGTCGTCGGGGTGGTATTCGAGGATAAAGAAGTTCGACGTCGACGCGGCGAAGTGCACGTTGACCGCCGTCGCCACTGGACCCATGGGGTTGTGCGGGGCGACGGTGACGTAGTGCGCCTCGGCCATAGCCGCGATCTTCTTCATCTCCATCAAGCCGCCGCAGAGGCAGATATCGGGCTGGATGATATCGAGCGCGCCCAGTTCCAACAGCCGCCGGAATTCGTGGCGCTGGTAGTTGCACTCGCCACTGGCGAGCGGGATGGTCACGCGGTCGGCCAGCTTCTTCATCGCGTGCTCGTTCTCCGGCCGGATGGGCTCTTCCAGCCACATGGGGTTGTACGGCGCGATGGCCGCCGCCAGGCGCGCGGCCCGGCTCACCTCAAAGAATCGCGCGTGAATGTCGCAGCCGATATCGATATCCGGTCCCAGCATTTCGCGCATCGCCTTCACGCGGGCGGCGGCGCCGCGGGTGACTTCGTTGTACGGTTTGCCGTTGTCGTTGTCCGGCTGCGGGCGCATCTTGATGGCCGTGTAGCCGTACTTCTCCACCAGCCGTTTCGCCGCCTCTGGCGTGCCCGCGCTTTGATACGTGCGAATTTTGTCGCGACACTTGCCGCCCAGCAGCATGTACACCGGCAGCCCCGCCGCCTTGCCCGCCACGTCCCACAGCGCGTGTTCAATGCCGCTGATGGCCGCGTTGACAACGAGCCCGCCGGGGAAACGAGTGAAGTTCACCATCATCGAATAGAGATGCTCGATGTTGCGCGGGTCCTGGCCGATCAGCCAGCCGCGGAAGTCCTTGACGACTTCGACGATGGCCGCGTCCGGACCGCAGGAGTAGGCTTCGCCGATGCCCTGAATGCCCTGGTCGGTTTCGACGCGGACGATGCAGTAGTTCCGGCCGCCGCCCCCGATCAGGTGCAGCTTCACGTCGGTGATCTTCAGCGGACCGCGCCCGCCTACTTGGGAAGCCTGTAGAAATGGCGCCGCCGCCGTCGCCTGCGTAAAGAATTCGCGTCGTTGCATGGGTACCTGTCTATCACACCGGCAGGCACGCGCGCTAACGGGCGCCTACGGCTTCCAGGCGCCGATGGCGGCGAAGCACCCATTTTTGTGGATCACGTCGGCCTGGAATCCGGCCGCGCGCAGGTGATGGAGTTGGAACGTCACGCTGCGGGGGGAATCTTCGTGTTCGATATAGGCAAAGACGTGATCGCGGTAAGCCTCGCCTTTGAACGCCGTCAGATACTCGCCGTAGCGCGCCCACATGGTTTCCTGCACGCCGGGAATTTCGTGCGACACGAGATCCCAAATGAACAGACTCCCGCCCGGCCGCAGGGCCGCGTAGAGCGCGTGGAACACGGCCGCCCACTCCACTTCCGCCCGCAAATGATGAAGCACCGCGGCAGCCACGATGACATCCTGCGATTCCGGCTCCAGGTCCAAATCCCGGACATCGCACTGCAGCGCCCGCAATTCAGCGCCGGTTTTGGCCAGCCGCTCCATGGCCCGGTCCAGCATGTTCGCACTCAGATCGACCAAGGTCACTTTCTGCAGCGTGAACACCTGGGCCAGCTTCAAACTGAAGTTCCCCGCCCCGCAGCCCAGGTCCAGGAGACGCGCCGCATCCGGCGTAACGCGCTTGGCAGTGGCGGCGATCAGTTCCAAGCCAAGAGCCGCGTCCTGCGTCGCCGTCTGCCCGGTTTCCAGATTCGAA
>CANIFK010000178.1 GCA_947466555.1 Acidobacteriota bacterium
TCTGGCAGCCCTTTGCCGATCCCGCCTCCACCGAACTCTTCCCCGACGGACGCACCCTCATCCGCCGTGCTTACTTCGACCTCACCGGCCTCCCGCCCTCCCCGGAAGAGATCACCAACTTCGTCAACAATCCCAGCCCCAAGGCCTACGAGAACCTGATCGATCGCCTGCTAAATAGCCCCCACTACGGCGAACGCTGGGCCCGCCACTGGCTCGACGTCGTGCGCTTCACCGAAAGCGAAGGCTTCGAACGCGACGAACCACGCGAGCACGCCTGGCCCTATCGCGACTACGTCATCCGAAGCCTCAACGCCGACAAGCCGTATCTTGAATTCGCCCGCGAACAAATCGCCGGCGATATCCTGAAGCCCAAGAACCGTGACGCCGTCATCGCCACCGGCACCCTTGTCTTCGGCCCTACAGATGCCGTCGGCCTCACCTCGGCAGTGGAAAAGGAACGCGAAGCGGTCCGCGAAGATCAACTCGAAGAGATGGTGGGCGTTGTCTCCCAAACCTTCCTCGGCCTCACGGCCAACTGCGCCCGCTGCCACGACCACAAATTCGACCCCATCCCCCAGCGCGACTATTACCGTTTCAAAGCCGCACTCTCTGGAGTCTGGCAGCCCTTTGCCGATCCCGCCTCCACCGAACTCTTCCCCGACGGACGCACCCTCGATGAGTCGCACCAAGCCACTGCCGCCGGCATAAAGGCCAAAATCCGCACAGTCGAAATCCAGATCGCCGAACGGCACCAACAACGCACAAACTTCGCCACAATCAAGCCCGTCGCCCAGTGGACTTTCGACGTCGACGCCCATGACCAACTCGGCACCCTTCACGCCCCGACTAACCTGAAAACCCAATTCGCCGACGGCCATCTCACCGCCGCCGCCCTCACCACGTCCCCCCTCGAACACGACGTCAAAGAGAAAACCCTCGAAGCCTGGGTCACAATCAAGAAGACCCTAGACGGCCACATCAACGTCTTCCAGATCTACAACCGCAGCGGCTACCGCGGCGCCGCCTCCGACGGCATCCAGTTCGCCGGCGGCACCAACAAACAGTGGCGCAACCTGAGCACCGCCAACTTCCGCACCCAAGACGTCAACGGCCCCAAAGAAACCGCCACCCCCGGCGAACAGATCCACCTGGCCTTCACCTACGCCGCCGATGGAACCATTCGCCAGTACCGCAACGGCGTGCCCTATGGCGATGCCTTCCGCCCCGATGCGGGCGTGAGCGGCCAAATCCAAACCTACGCCGCCGGTGACGCCGTCCTGAAGTTCACCCCCACCGCCGAACTCGCCATCAACGAGGCGCGCCTCTACAGCGCCGCCCTCACGCCCGAGCAAATCGCCGCCTCCTACAAATCCGGCCCCGCCCCAACGATTCCCAAACAGGACACCCCTCTCTTCGCCGAACTCCAACAACTCCAACAACAACTCGCCGATCTCCCCAAGCCGCCAAAGTCCTTCGCCGCCCAACCGCGCGAGCCCGGCATCACTCACCTCCTCCTCCGCGGCGACGTCAATCGCAAAGCCGAACCGCTCAGCCCCGCCGGCCTCTCGGCCCTCCCCAACGCCGACTTCCATCTCCCCCCCAACGCCTCCGATGCCGATCGCCGCCGCCACCTCGCCGAATGGATCGCCAACCCCGCGAATCCGCTCTTCTCCCGTGTCATCGTCAACCGGATCTGGGCCCACCACTTCGGCACCGGCATCGTCGAAAACCCCAATGATTTCGGCGCCAACGGCGGCCTCCCGTCGCACGTCGAACTCCTCGACACGCTAGCCACCCAACTCATCGAATCCAATTGGAGCCTCAAGAAACTCCACAAAACCATCCTCCTCTCCGCCGCCTATCAGCAATCGTCGAAACACAACAAAGACGCCGCCGCGAAAGACGCTGGCAACCGCCTCCTCTGGCGCTTCACGCCCCGCCGCCTGGAAGGCGAAGTCGTCCGCGATGCCATGCTCGCCGTCTCCGGAAAGCTCAACACCGAACAAGGCGGCCCCAGCTTCCGCCCCTTCAAAATCACTAAGCCCGGCGGCTCCTACGTCAAATACGATCAGTTCGACAGCGACGACAAAGATCTCCAGCGCCGTACCGTCTACCGCATGAACATCAACACCGGCGGCGACCCCATGCTCGAATCGCTCGATTGCCCCGTCCCCGCCGTCAAAACGCCCAAGCGCCCCTCCACCACCACCGCGCTCCAGGCCCTCAGCCTGATGAACAACCCGCTTCCCGTTCGCCTCTCGAAGGCCTTCGCCGATCGCATCCGCCACGAAACCGACCCGATTCAAACCGCCTTCCAACTCGCGCTCGGCCGAGCCCCGCGCGATCACGAACGCGAAGCCGCGAAACTACTCACCTTCGAGGAACTCTGTTGGGGACTTTTCAATGCCAGTGAATTTATCGAACTTGAATAGCTCCCGCCGCCAACTCCTGCTCAACGCCGGCTTCGGCTTCGGCTGGCTCGCCACATCCTCACTCGCGAACGCCCAACCCCACTTCGCCCCAAAAGCCAAACGCATCCTCCAGCTCTTCACGCTCGGCGGCATGAGCCACATGGACACGTTCGACTACAAGCCCGAACTCGACAAGCGCGACGGCAAACCGTTCGACATGCCCACCTTCTTCGGCCAGGCCGGCAACCTCTACGCCAGCCCTTGGAAGTTCCAAAAGCGCGGCCAGTCTGGGCTCTACGTCAGCGACCTGCTCCCCCACCTCGCCACACAAGCCGACAAGCTCACCGTCATCCGATCCATGGTCGCCAAAAGCGCCAACCACATGCCCGCCGTCGCGCAGATGAACACCGGATTCATCCTCTCCGGCTTCCCCTCCGCCGGCGCCTGGATCACCTACGCCCTCGGCACCGAGAACCAGAATCTCCCCGCCTTCGTCGTTCTGCCCGATCATCGCAACTACCCCTGGGGCGGCTCTCTCCAATGGTCCAACGGCTTCCTCCCCGCCACAGCCCAGGGCACCGCTTTCAAGTCAACGGGCGATCCCGTCCCCGACCTCACCAGCCCCTTCGACCAAACCAAAGCCCGCCAGTTCGCCAACACCCTCAACCGCTCCTACGCCGAACAGCACGCCGGCGATACCGACCTCGAAGCCCGCGTCCGCTCCTACGAACTCGCCGCGCAAATGCAGCTCAGCGTGCCCGACGCCGTCTCCCTCGAATCGGAGTCCGAAGCCACCAAACAGGCATACGGTTTCGACAAGCCCGAAACCAGCCACATGGCCCGCCGCTGCGTCCTCGCCCGCCGACTCATCGAACGCGGCGTCCGTTTCGTGCAGGTGTACCACGGCGCCTCCGGCACCGATTGGGATGCCCACGGCGACCTCCTAGGCAACCACAACAGAATGGCGCGCGAATACGATCAACCCGTCGCAGCCCTGCTAAAAGACCTCGACGAACGCGGCCTGCTCAAAGACACGCTCGTCATGGGCATCACCGAATTCGGCCGCACGCCCGTCGCCCAAGGCGCGGGTAAGAAAGGTCGCGACCACCATCCCAACTGCTTCACCTGCTGGCTCGCCGGCGCGGGCGTCAAGCCCGGCACCGCGTATGGAGTCTCCGACGAACTCGGCTATCAACCCGCCGAAAACCCTGTCACCGTCTACGACTTCCACGCCACCGCCCTCCACCTCCTCGGCCTCGACCACCAAAAGCTCACTTACTATCACAACGGCGTTCGGCGCCGCCTCACCGATGTCCACGGCCACGTCGTCCATCCCATACTCTCTTAGTTCAAGTATCTTGAACGCCCCCCTGCCATCCGGGTTAAGAATCTGATATCGTCCCGCAATGCTACGGCGTCTCTCTCTTCTCGCTCTCGTTCTCGCTGCCACCCTCAACGCACAAGACTTCCGCTCCACGCTCCAGGGGACCGTCTCCGATCCCTCACAATCCTCCATCGCCAACGCCGCCATCACGCTCCGCAGCGTCGACACCGGCCAGGACCGCACCACCGTCACCAACGCCGACGGCTTCTACATCTTCCAGCTACTACCTCCCGGAAACTACGAGCTAACCGTTAAGGCCGCTGGGTTCCGTACTTCAGTCGAAAAGGGAATTTCCCTCGCCCTCACCCAAACCCTCCGCCAGGACGTAGCACTCCAGCTCGGCGACACGGCCGACACCGTAAACGTCGTCGCCAACATCGCCGTCCTCGAAACAGACTCCACCTCTCTCGGCACCGCCATCCGCTCCGAAGTCCGCGACAACCTCCCCCTTAAGGGCCGCAGTTCGCTCTTCATGTTCACCCTCACCCCCGGCGTCGTCAACAACCGCTACGGCGAAGACACCCGCCCCAACGACACCATCACCAACATCTTCTTCTCCGCCAACGGCGCGCCCGTCGCCGCTACCGACGTCTTCGTCGATGGCGCCGCCAACACGGTAAACGTCAACCGCGGCGTCGCTATCTCCCAATGGGTCCCCTCGGTCGATTCCATCGCCGAATTCAAACTCGAAATGGGCACCCTCTCCGCCGAATACGGCCGCTCCGGCGGCAGCATCACCAACATGGTGATCAAGTCCGGTACCAACTCCGTCCACGGCACCGCCTACCACTTCTTCCGCAACTCCGCGCTCGACGCCAATCTCTACTTCGCCCGCGGGCAGGGCCGCCCCCTCGCCGCCTTCTCCGCCAACACCTACGGCTTCGCCCTAGGCGGCCCGGTATGGCTCCCGAAACTCTACGACGGCCGCAACAAAACATTCTGGTTCACCAGTTTTGAGGGCGCCCGCGAAGGCAACGGCCAGGACAACATCCTCTCCGTGCCCACCACCAAAATGCGCGCCGGTGACTTCTCCGAGGTCCCCCAGGCCGTCTACGATCCCTTCTCCGTCGCCACCGTCAACGGCGCTCCCGTGCGCACGCCCTTCGCCGGCAACCTCATCCCCGTCACCCGCCAGGATCCCGTCTCCCAGAAGATCATGGGCTTCTGGCCCGCCCCCAATCGCCCCTCGCCCAACGCCGCCCAGCCCTGGGTCCAGAACTACGGCTTCTCGGGCAAATGGCCGCGCAACTACGACATGTTTGTCGCCAAGTTCGACCACCGCTTCAGCAACTCCTGGAACACCTTCTTCCGCATCAATAAGGGCAAAGGCCTGCTCATCTTCCCCAATGATTTCGATGGCATCGCCACCCAAGGCCGCAACGTCGTCACCCGCCCCAACCTCGGCTTCTCCTGGGGCAACACGTTCCTGCTGAACAACCGCACCACCCTCGACGTCCGCCTCGGCTACGCCCGCGGCATGGAAGATAACGTCCCCTACTCCGACGGCTTCAACCTCTCCTCGCTCGGCTTCAACAATCAGTTCATCGGCCTCACGCAGCGCCAGGCCTTCCCCACCATCGGCATCACCGGCTTCACCGGCCTCGCCAACAGCCCGCTCATCAAAGACGTCGGCCACACCTACGTACTGCAAACCAACGTCTCCCACCAGCGCGGCAAACACGTTTTCAAGACCGGCGCCGACCTCCGCCTCCTCTACGGCAACTTCTTCCGCAACACCAACCCCAGCGGCACGTTCTCCTATTCCAACGCCTGGTCCAACGGCCCCAACGCCCTCACCCCCGCCGGCAACACCGGCTTCCCCATGGCCTCGTTCCTCATGGGGCTCGGCGGCGGCAGTCTCGATAACAACACCGGCGTCTCCATCCTGAACAAGTACTACGGCTTCTTCTTCCAGGACGACTACCGCATCACCTCGAAGCTGACCTTCAACATGGGTCTCCGCTACGAATACGAAACCCCGCGCACCGAACGGTACAACCGTGCCACCCGCGGCTTCGATATCTCCGCCCCCAGCCCCATCAAGGGCGGCGGCCTCAGCCCCGTTGGCGGCCTGCTCTACGCCGGCATCGGCAACCTCGATCGCGGCATCTATAACCCCGATCGCAACAACATCGCACCCCGCTTCGGCTTCGCCTACACCTTCATGCCGAAGACGGTCATCCGCGGCGGCTACGCCATCCACTACATGCCCGTCGTCGGCTCCGTCGACCCCGTCGGCTACTCCACCACCACCTCCATGGTCACCTCGCTCGACGGCTTCACGCCGCGCGATCGCCTCAGCAACCCCTTCCCCACCGGCCTTGCCGCCAGCACCGGCAACTCGCTCGGCTTGTCTACGCTCGCCGGCCAGAACATCTCCTTCGTCAACCCCGGCGACGTCACCCCGCTCCTGCACACCTGGAACGTCAACATCCAGCGCGAAGTCTTCTCCAAGTCGCTGCTGCAGATCGGCTACGTCGGCAGCCGCGGACTCCACATCACCAGCGACCCCCAAACCGGTATCAGCGAAAACATCAACCAGGTCCCGGCACAGTACCTCTCGCTCGGCCGTTCCCTGCTGGACTCCGTGCCCAACCCCTTCGTCGGCGTCATCCGCGTCGGCCAACTCGCCGGAGCCACCGTCCAGCGCCAGCAACTGCTCCGCCCCTATCCGCAGTTCCTGAACATCACCCGCAACCTGCCCACCTTCGGCAACACCGTCTACCACTCGCTGCAGACGAAGTTTGAACAGCGCCTCTGGCACGGTCTCACCACCATCGTCTCCCACACCTGGTCCAAAAATATGGGTGACATCGGCCCCTACCAGAACATGTACAACCGCCAGGTGGAACGCGCCGTCACCTCCTTCGACGTGCCCCACCGCCTGACCGTCACCACCTCCTGGGACATGCCCATCGGCAAAGGCCACAAGTTCCTCGGCAACGCTTCCAAGGCGGTCGATCTCGCCCTCGGCCAGTGGAACATGGCGACGTTCTCCACCTTCCAGTCCGGCTTCCCCTTGAGCTTCGGCGTCAATCAGAACACGCTCTTCCTCACCGGCGCCGGCGGCCAGCGGCCGAACGTCCCCGGTGATCCGAAAGCGGGCATCGGCGGCAGCATCACGGACCGTCTCGGCGCCTACTTCAACACCTCCGCCTTCGCCCAACCGGCGGACTTCACCTTCGGCAACGTCGGCTCCCGCGTCGGCTGGCTTCGCAACCCGGGCATGAACAACGTCAACCTCACGCTCACCAAGCAATTCGTCATCACCGAGAAGCTGAAGGCCAATCTCCGCGCCTCCTCCTTCAACCTGATGAACCACCCGGTCTTCGGCGGTCCCAACACCACCTTCGGCGCGCTCGGTCAGTTCGGCCGCATCACCGCTCAGGCTAACTTGAGCCGCCAAACCGAACTGGTCCTGCGCCTGATATTCTAAGGGCCCATGGCCACCGCAGTCGCAACCAAACAGGCGGCCGCTCCCCAGCGGCCGCCCGCCACGCCTTCCGCCCGCCTGGTTAGCCTCGATGCCTATCGCGGCTTCATCATGCTTATCCTCGCCGGCTCCGGCTTCGGCCTGTCCGTGCTGAAGAACTATCCCAACTGGGCCTGGCTCGCCGCCCAGGTGGATCACGCCGCCTGGGAAGGCTGCACCTTCTGGGATCTCATCCAACCCGCATTCACCTTCATGGTCGGCGTCGCCATGCCGCTCGCCTTCGCCCGCCGCGCCGCCGAAGGCGCAACGAATCGCGAAGTCTTCAAACACGTTCTCAGCCGCGCCGGCCTGCTCATCGTTCTCAGCAACATCTTCTCCAACTGGGGCGCCACCGGGCCGCTCAAATTCCAGCTCATCAACGTCCTCTGCCAAATCGCCATCGGCTACGTTCTCTGCTTCCTAATCACCCGCCTCCCGTTCAAACAACAGGCCATTACCGCCGCCGCAACGCTCGCCGGCTACTGGGCGCTCTACCTCCTATTTCCCAGTCCCAACGGGCCGTTCTCCCAATACGGCAACGTTGGCGCCGTTCTGGATTTGAACCTCCTCGGCTACAACTACTCCGGCTACTACACCACGCTGAACGCCATCGGCAACGGCATGACGATTCTCTTCGGCTGCTGGGCCGGCATGCTCTTCCAGTCCCAGCACACCCACGTCGAAAAGCTGAAAACCCTCGGCATCGCCGCCGTCGCCTGCTTCACCTTCGGCTTCCTGCTCCAGCCCGTCAACCCCATGATCAAGCGCCTATGGACGGTATCGTTCACCTTCTGGAGCACCGGCTGGGTGCTGCTGATGCTGATCGCCTTCTACTGGATCATCGAAGTCAAAGGCCACAAAAACTGGGCCTTCCCGCTCACCGTCGTCGGCATGAACTCCATCTTCATCTACTCCCTCGGCCAGATCGGCATCAAGGGCTGGCTCGACCGCGGCCTCGCCGGTTTCACCCGCAAGTTCGCCCTCTTCGGCGACCTCGGCATCATCCCCCATCAATTGGTCGTTTTGGCCTTCCTGTGGTATGCCTGCTATTGGCTCTACCAACGCAAAATCTTCCTCAAGGTCTGACCATGACTCGCCGCCATCTCCTGGCCTCCCTCGCCCTCCTGGGCGCCGGCCAGCGTTTGAAAATCACCAAGCTCGTCACCCGCAAACACTCCATCGGGAATCGAGACTACCTGTTCCTGGAAATCGAAACCGACGCCGGCATCACCGGCCTCGGCGAAGGCTCCGTCTCCGGCCGCGTCGATATCGTCGAACAGGCCATCCAGTTCTACACGCCCTACCTCACCGGCAAGGACCCCGGCGGCATCGAAGACCACTGGAACCGCAACTACTTCCAACTCTCCCGTTACCGCAACGGCCCCGTCCTCATGTCCGCTCTATCGGCCATCGATATAGCCCTCTGGGACATCCTCGGCAA
>CANIFK010000179.1 GCA_947466555.1 Acidobacteriota bacterium
CCCGCTCGCGTCCGCCGTCGCCCGCAGCCCGGCCTTTTCAAACTCGGCCTTCACATACGCCGCCCGCGCCTGCTCCTGCCCCGATGGCGCCGGGATCTCGGTGATCTTGATCCACTCCGCCACCTGCTCGTCAAAGTGCGCGTCAATGAAACCCAGCGCCCGCTTCACATCGGCCCGCTCGGCCACCGCCGGCGAAAACTTCGTCGGGAACCCCGTCTGCCCCAACGCTGCCAAACCCACACTCAACACCACCAGGAACAATTTCATCCCCAAAGTGTAGCGACTCTCAATACACCATGGCCGCCGCGCACTCCACCGCCACACTCTGCCCCAACGCCATCGCCAGATTCCCCAACGACGCCGTCGTCGACATCGCCGACGCCAACGCCTCCACACACTCCCCATCCAACGCCTGCCCCGCATCCTTCCGCATCATCCCCAGCACCGTCTCCAACGGCAACGCCTCCCGGTACGGCCTTTTCGCCGCCAGCGCGTCGTAGACA
This sequence comes from Acidobacteriota bacterium, assembly GCA_947466555.1. Classification (GTDB taxonomy): domain Bacteria; phylum Acidobacteriota; class Terriglobia; order Bryobacterales; family Bryobacteraceae. The sequence goes on from CANIFK010000179.1 coordinate 504, forward strand.
TCCGCCACCGCCAGCACCCGCGACGGCAGGTCCAGCCGCGTCTCGTCGTAGCTCCGGAAATACCCCCGCCCGTCCAGCCGCTCGTGATGGCACGCCGCCACCTCGCTCAGCCGCTGGAACTTCGGAATCCGCCGCAGGATCTGCCATGAATAATACGGGTGCCGCTTCACCACGGTCCATTCCGCCGCGTCCAGTTTCCCTGGCTTTTCCAGAATCGTGTTCGGCACGTGCAGCTTCCCGATGTCGTGCAACAATCCCGCCCGCCGCAGCAGCGTCACCTCCGCCGGCGTCATCCCCAACGTCTCGCCAATCCGCACCGCCGCCTCCGCCACGCCCGTCGAGTGCCGGTAGGTGAACGGAGACTTCGCGTCCACCACATCGGCGAACGCCCCGCAGATCTCATCCACACGCGCCTCAGTCAAAAACAGGCTCGTCTCCTCCGGCTCCAACGCCCAGACATCGGCCAATAGCGTCGACGCATCCAACCCCTCCCACAACTCCCCCCGCACCGCCACCGATTCCGCCGCCCGTACCAACGCTGGATCAAACCATCGCCCCGCCCGCTTCCGCGCCACTTCCAACGCCCGAATCTCCCCCGCCTCCCGCCAAAACACTTCCAGCGTCTGGCACAGCAGCGCAATCCGGGCATACAGCGGAATCGCCTCGCCCTCCAAATGGTCCGGATACCCCGCCCCGTTCCACTGCTCGTCCAGCGCATGAATCCCGGCCGCCACCCGCTCGCTGAACCCCATCCGCCGCGCGATATTCGCCCCGCGCTCGCACCGGATCTTCACCAGTTCACAAGCGTCCGTCTTCCCCTTCGCCGCCACCCGCGCCAACGCCGCCAGCCGCCCTAAGACCGGCCCGCTCCGGCCCACATGCCCCAAGGCGTACTCCATACTCTCAAACCCCACCCGCGTCCAATCGGTCGTCTTCACATCCCGCTTCGCCCGGATTTCGTCCGCCGCCACAATGTGGAACAGCCGCGACGCATTACTGCTGCACCCGGCGTCTTTCATCAACAGCGCATAATACAGCTCCGCCCGCTCCCTCACCGGCATCCCAATCTCCGCCGCCAACCGCATCCCCAGCATGCACACCCGCGCCGAATGGCCTAACGGCTGCCCCTCGGTCAAGTCCAGCGCATACGACAGCGCCGCCACCATCTCGGACACCTTCACATGCTCCAACGCGGTTCTCCTCGTGTAACGTATCGGCGGCCCAACCCGGACCATTAGCGGCGGTAGAATAAAGTGTGAACTCTGCATTTCTCCTCTTGCTTTTGTTCGCAGCCACCCTCTCCGCCCAACCCGCCATCCGCTGGGAAAAAGTCCTAACCACTCTCCGCCAACCCACCCACGCCGCCTCCGCCCGCGATGGCTCCAAACGCCTCTTCCTCGTCGAACAAGCCGGTATCGTCAAAATCCTGGCTGACGGCGAACTCCTCCCCACCCCCTTTCTCGACATCAAATCCAAAGTCGAATTCGGCGGCGAACTCGGCCTCCTCAGCATCACATTCCCCCCCAATTTCGCCGAAAAACAATACTTCTACGCCTACTACATCGCCAAAGATAAATCCGTCACCATCTCCCGGTTCCGCCTCTCCGAAGACCCCAACGTAGCCGACCCCGCCACCGAATCCGTCATCCTCTCCATCCCCCAACCCTTCGGCCAGCACAACGGCGGCATGGTCGCCTTCAGCCCCATTGACGGCATGATGTACATCGCCACCGGCGATGGCGGCTACGAAACCAAACCCAACAACGAGTTCATCCCCGATCCCCTCAACTCCGCCCAACGGTCCGACACGCTACTCGGCAAAATGCTCCGTATCGATACCGAATCCGGCGTCGCACCCTACGCCATCCCAGCCTCCAACCCGAAGGTCGACGGCGCCCGTCCCGAAATCTGGGCCACCGGCCTCCGCAACCCCTGGCGCTTCTCCTTCGACCGCTCCACCGGCGACCTCTTCATCGGCGACGTCGGCAACGCCTTCCGCGAAGAGATCAACTACGAACCCGCCGGCACGCCCGGCGGCCGCAACTACGGCTGGAGCGCCCGCGAAGGCTCCGGCTGCGCCCCAGAATTCGATTGCCCTGACGTCCCCAACCTCACCAAGCCCATGTACGAGTACTCCCACGATGAGGGCTGCTCCGTCACCGGAGGCGTCGTCTACCGCGGCACCAAATACCCCGCCCTCCAAGGCATTTACCTATTCGGGGACTTCTGTAACTCCATGATCTGGGGCCTCCGCCAAACCGAAGAAGGCTGGAAGCAATACGCGTTCGGCACTCCCGAAGGCCTCCTCGTCAGCTTCGTGGAAGACGAAGACGGCGAAATCTACATCATTGATTACGACGGCAATCTCCTCCGCCTCACCATCCCCGAAGCCCCCGCCGAAACGCCCTCAACGGCCCGCGTCCAACCCCGCATCCCCCGGCGCGCCAAACAGTAATCTCCGGAAGATCGACTCCCGGATCTCCGTCTCCATCGCCATCGCCTCTTCGTGCCGCTGCCGCACCTGCCGCGCCACCGCCGCGCTCAAAAGGTGTAACAACTCCGCCACCCGCTCCTCGTCCTCGTTCCGGTACTGCCGCCCGAAAATCGCCACCTTACACGGCTCCTGGATATACACCGTGTCATGCCCCAGTCCAAATTCCAGGCACAGCCGCACCCCGCTCATGCTCTGCACACTGTACAGTTGCAGCCGTACCAGATTGAACGTGGTCGAGTATCCGCCCGCCGCCCCATCTGCCAGTGGTTCCAAATCCCAGCCAACACAATCCCCGCCACCACCGGATACGGCGATACGCCACCCGCCATCATGCCGAACAACACCACTACCGCCGCCGTGAAAAACCGGCTCCACGGCATCATGCGGACCACACCACGGCAACGCTCAACAACACTCCCATCACCGCCAGAAACAACACCGCCGGCACCAGCGGCCGGTTCCACTCCGGCTTCTGCGTCCCGTCCCGCATCAGCCGCCGGATCTCCTGCAACTGCTGCCGCGCCGTGAACAACTCCCACGTATTCCCGGCCAATTCCAACGCCGCCAGCGTCTCCTGCTCCGCCCGCGGCAACGCCCGCAAACGGTACAGCAACTCGGAATACTTCATCTGCGCCCAGAAATGCTCCGGCTCCAATCGCCGTGCCTCCTCCAGCGCGTCCATCGATTTGTACACCTCCAGATTCATTGCCCGCGCCATCCCCAGACACGTGCGCAAACTCGCCGAACCCGGGTTCTCCCTGCACGCCACCTCTAACTGCTCCAGATACACCGCCAGCTGTTCTTTCGGAACCGTTTGCGGGTCCCGCCACAACAACGGCAGCGGCTTTGCCGGCGCAGCCACGCCGGTAGAGTGAGAGAGAACCTCAAGTTCGTTCGACATTGTTAGTCTCCGGATCCAGCGCGCATCGCACTCGTCTTGATCTCGAACTCCGGATACGCCAACGCGCCCATCTCCGGAATGTCCAGACCAGCCAGCTCGTCCTCCGCCTTCGACCGCTGACCAATCGTCACGTCAATCAGCAGATAGAACACGAAGGAGAACACGAACACGAACCCGATCAACGTCGACACGCCAATCAGCTGCGCCACCAATTGGCCCGCGTCGCCGTAGAACAAGCCCGTCACCGAGCCGCTCACGCCGTTCCACGAACCGCCATAGTTGCTCTTCCCATCGGAGAAAAGCCCCACGCAGATGACACCGAAAAGCCCATTGACGCCGTGTACCGAAATCGCGCCAACCGGATCGTCGATCTTCATCACACGTTCGAAGAACTCCACAGACACGCACACCAGAATGCCCGCGATCAGCCCGATCACCACCGACGCCACCGGGTTCACAAACCCGCACGGCGATGTGATCGCAACCAGCCCCGCCAGCAGCCCGTTGCCGCTCATCGAAGCGTCCGGTTTCCCGTAACGGAACCACATATAGAACATCGCCGTGAACCCGCCGCCCATGCCGGCCAGCATCGTGTTCACCGCCACAGATCCAATACGCAGGTTGCCGTTGCCCGATGCGCCCAGCGTCGAGCCCGGGTTGAACCCAAACCACCCGAACGCCAGAATAAAGCAGCCCGTCAACACCAGCGTAATGTCGTGCCCCGGCATCGCGAACGGTTTCCCGTTCCGGTCAAACTTGCCGATGCGCGGGCCAACGATAATGGCCATCGCCAGCGCGCTCAACCCGCCCACCGAATGCACAACACCGGATCCGGCGAAGTCGACATATCCCTTGCCCAGGCCAAAGTTGCCGCCCAGGTTCGCCAGCCATCCCCCGCCCCACGCCCAGTTGGCGAACAGCGGATAAATGAAGGCGCCCATCACGAACGAAGAGGCCAAAAACGCGCTGAACTTCCACCGTTCCGCGGCCGACCCGGTCACGATCGTCAGCGTCGTGTCCATGAAGACCATCTGGAACAGGAAGATCACCATCACCGTCACATCGTAGGTGCCGTTATGCATCAGCAGGTAGCCGTTCTGCCCCCACAGCCCGAACGTCTTGCCGAACAGCGTCACCGCGAACTCGGAGTTCAACACCGGCGAACCGCCCAGATTGCCCACCGCGCCCACGCCGCCCATTTGCAACGTAAACCCGATCAGCCAGTAGGCCAGCATGCCCGTGCCGTACACCATGAAGTTCATCATCATCGTGTGGTTGGCGTTCTTCGCCCGGCACAACCCCGTCTCCACAATCGCGAACCCGGCCTGCATGAACATCACCATGAACGCCGCAATCAACGTCCAAACGAAGTTGATCGCAATCTTGTTCTGGCCAACCTGGTTCACCACATCGCCAATCGTCAAACCCTTCTTGGCGTCGCCCACCGCAATGTCGGAAACCGTTCCTGTCAGCGCCCCGTCCGGGTCGCCCTTGGCGCGCGCCTCCGCCTTCGGAGCCTCCACGCCTTTCAAATCCAAATCGGTGATCGGAACCGCCGCCGGTGTCGCCGGAGCAGCCGCCGCCGGTGGTGCCGCCGCCGGGGGAGCTGCTGGCGGTGCAGCCGCCTGCGCCCATACCATCGCCCCGCTCAGCAGGGCGCCCATCAACAGTGTCAGTATGCGAGTCTGCTGTCTCATGGTCGCCTCACTTCTTCCAGATCGCATTCTTGTTATATGCAGGGTTAAGCACGCCGACAATGCCGAACAAGCTCACCGCGATACCCGCCAGCGTCATGCCCATCCGCGCACCCACTCCGGAAGCAAACCCCAAACTCAGGATGCTCAGAAGAAAGCCGGACAGAACGATCAGTAATCCAAGAACCATTTCATCTCCTTCCAAATTGCGCACCGGCAGGGAGAGTCGCGCCCCGTCGGTATCAGGTGCGAGAGGTTCATTCTTGACGCTCAACGTCGTCCCACGACGCAAGAGGCAAAAAACAAGCCTCGCCGCTTATCTGCCAAGCGACGAGGCTGGGATGGATGCCCGAACTGTAGCAGGAACAAATCTGTTCCCGCCAATAGAATTTTTTGATTGGCAGGGTACTGTCGCGTGTATAACGCCGCCGATTTACCCCAACCCCGCCCGGAACCGTCCCGCAATCTCCCCCGCCGTCGCCCGGTTCCAAGTCTCATTCACTGCCACCGTGAACCGCCCGCCCACCGGCGCACCCAACGCCAACCCAGCCGCCGACACCTTCCGCGCATACTCCGCCGCCTCCACCCCCGCCACCCGCAAATAAAACAGGTTCGACCCATTCGCCACCCGCTCCACCGCCAGCCGCGGCTCGGCCCGCAACGCCGCAATCACCGTCTCCGAAGTAGCCACCGCCCGCCCCAGCCGCTCCGCGAAGCCCTTCTGAAAATGCATCGCCACCGCCGCGAACGGCCACGCCTCGTGCTGCCCCCCGCCAAACATCCGCCGCGCATGAAACAGGTCAGCAATCAGCTTCTTCGGCCCCGCCAATATCGCCCCGCTCGCCGCGTTGAAATACTTATACGTCGACACATACACCGTATCAAATAGCGCCGCATACTCCCGCACCGGCCGCCCGCCATACGCCGCGGCAATGTATAACCGCGCCCCGTCCAAATGCAGGCCGATCCCCTTCCCCCGCGCCCACGCCGTCATCCGCTGCATCTCCGCAAAATCAAACATCTCCCCGGTCCGCCGCCGCACCGGCGTCTCAATCTGCATCGCCCCAATCGGCACCTTCACCCGGCCACCCTCCCCCCGCGCCAGCCACTCCTCCACCTCTTCCACCTTGAACGTCGCCCGTCCCATCGCCATCGGAATCATGTGCAGCCCGCTCAACGTCTGGCAGCAATCCCCGCAGTCGTTAAACAAGTGGCTCTCCCCCTGCACCACGACGCGCCGCTTCTCCCCAGCCAGCATCCGCACAGCCATATGGTTCGCCAACGTACCCGTCGGCATCCAAACGGCAGCTTCTTTCCCCAACTCCGCCGCCATTCTCTCTTCAAACTCCCCCACCACCCCACCCAAAGAAAAGAAGTCCGCCTTCACTCCCCCCGCAAGCGTACGCAACAACTCCGCGTACGCCACCGGTGAAAGCGCCATCCCATCCCCAGTCCCCAGCACCCGAGCCGCGTCAGCAGCAACGGCCCCCTGCGCCAATCCAGCCACAACGGGCCCCGCCAAAAACCCTCTCCGTCTCATCATTAAATTGTGTCACACACAATTTAATCTCCCACGCCCCCAACTCCCCTATTTCCAACACCCCCACTCCCAAAGATTAAATTGGTGCCAGGCACCAATTTAATCTTTGCCCTCGGATTTATACCCAGTACTTCACATACGGCGGAGCCCCCGGCTGCGCCGCCGCCACCCGGTCCGCCTCCAACGTATCCGCGCAATCCGGCCCGTCCGGATAAATGTACCGCCCCACAAACTCCTCCTCCATCTCCAAACCCCACCCCGGCGCCGACGGCAAAACCCAGTGCCCATCCCGCACCACCAGCGGATTCTTAAACACCCCCGCCTGCAGGAACTCCAAATACTCCAGCCACCTCCCCTCACTCCCAAACCACGCCTGGTCAAAGATCGACATCGGCCCCACCAACTGCCCCAGCCCAATCCCCCCGCTATGCGGACACACCGGCACCCCAAACTTCGCCGCCATTGCCACAATCGCGAACAACTCGTTCACCCCGCCCACACGCGCCCCGTCAATCTGGCAATGCGTCAACCCGCCCCCCGCCAGCAACTGCTTAAAGGTAACCGCGTCCGGAGCCTGCTCGCCCCCGGCCACGCCCATCCCCACCGGCGCCAGCGCCTCCCGCAACTTCGCATACCCCATCACATCGTTGTAAGCAATGGCCTCTTCAATAAACAACAACTTATACTCTGCCAGCTCCAACATGTAACTCGCCGCGTTCTTCCAATCCCCCAAATTCTGATTCGCGTCCGTCAATAACAACGCATCCGGCCCCGTCGCCGCCCGCATCGTATCCAGCATCCGCCGGTCCTCGTCCAACGCCCGCGCCCGGTCATACTGCTGCCCCCGCCCGACTTTCGCCTTAAACGCCCGTGTACCCTGTTTATAAAGGCCCGAACACAAATCATGCACTTCCGTCAAAGGCCGCCCGCTCCAACCGGCCGTGCTATAAACACGAACCCCCTCCCGCTCCAGCCGGGAGATATTTGCCGCCTTCGCCCCCTCCCGCTCCTGTAACATGGCGAGTAACTCATCTTCCGTCAACACATCCCGCAAATGATGGAAGTCAATACACTGGACAATCTTCTCCGGCGGCAGGCTCGTCAACAGCCGCCACATCGGCACACCCTCGCTCTTGGCCCACAAATCCCACAAGGCGTTAATAATCCCGCCCACCGCCATGCGATAAGTCCCAAGCGCCAACCAACGCAGCTGATGATGCTCCGCCAGCGCCTGCGCAAATAGCCCCGGCTCCGCCTGAAACTCCTCCAGCGTCTTGCCCACCACAAACCGCCGCAACGCCTCCACCGCCCCCGCCTGGATCTGCGTCCCGTCCCCGATCGTGAAGATCAACGACCGCCCCTCCAGCCCCCCATCCGTTCGCAACACCGGAATCACACACGAATAGTTCGGCGCCAAATGCCGCGGGTCGCTGCCCGCCATCCCCAGCCGAACGGTGGGATAGCGAATGTCCAAAACGTCGAGAGAAATGATCTTCTGCATGAATGTCTATCCATAATATCCCGCCCGCCAAAAGTGATATCGTGCCCAAAGCCCACCCCCCCCCCCGAAAAA
>CANIFK010000180.1 GCA_947466555.1 Acidobacteriota bacterium
CGCCGGCGGGGAAGAATGTGATGGCGCACATTGGGGCGGCGTCGACGGCGGATGCGGTGGCGTTGGCGCGGCATGCGGAATCGGTTGGGGCGACGTCGATCTCGTCGTTGCCGCCGGGGGGCTCCTATTCGATTGACGAGGTGCATGGGTATTATTCCGCTATCGCGGCAGCGACTTCGTTGCCGTTGTTCATCTACTTCTTTCCGGGGTTCGCGGCTCGGCCGAACGGGTTCGACGACTTGATGCGGTTGTACGAGATCAAGGGCGTGGCGGGGCTGAAGTTTACGAGCACCGATCTGTTCACGATGTGGAAATTGAAGCGGGCCGGGGCGACGATTTTCAATGGGTTTGATGAGATTTTTGTGGCCGGGTTGGCGATGGGGGCCGATGGGGGGATTGGCACTTTTTATAACGTCGTGCCGGAGTGGTTTGTGGGGATTCACCGGTTGGCGGGGGAAGGGAAGTGGGACGAGGCGCGGGCGTTGCAGAGCAAGGTGAATGCCGTGATTGAGCTGGGGTTGCAGTATCCGGCGCATGCGGCGACGAAGGAGATGATGGCATGGCAGGGCGTGCCGTGTGGGGATTGCCGGGCGCCGCGGGCGAATTTGACGGTTGAGCAGAAGGCGAGTTTGCGGGAGAAGATGGAGGCGTTGGGGGTACCGCGGCGTTAGGGTAGCTGTTGACGTTGTGGGCGGGGCTTCGTTAGGCTAGTAGAGAACTCGGTAGAGGAGCGAAGGTCACAAGTACATCAGCAGCGGTTTCCGTCGCACGGAAGGCTGGTGGAAAAGGGCAACTTCGCCGAAGTTTTTCCGCGGGGCGGCACGCGGGGAGGTTGGGGAGACTGGATAAGACCAGCTCACTGTCACTCGGACACTTGGCGAAATGCCAATGCATGGCCGGGTGGGGCGCTACGGAGAAGGCACGGGCCCTACCCGTATACTCTCCCGGCGTTTGGCTACCAGAGGATGGAGAGTATGGACGTTTTCGCCCTCACAAAAACCCTCATCGACATTGAATCGATCACCGGTAATGAGAAAGCCGTTGGCGATTGGGTGTACGACTATCTGCAGCCGTTGGTGACCGAGTACGGCGGCACGCTCGAGAAGATTGAAGTGGAGCCGGACCGGAACAATGTGCTTGCCATTTTTGGCGAGCCTGTTGTGACGTTGTCGACGCACCTCGATACGGTGCCTCCGTTCTTTGCTTCGCGCGAGGATGACGAGTTCATCTGGGGCCGCGGGGCTTGCGATGTGAAGGGCATTATTGCCTCGATGATCTGCGCGGCTCGCACCTTGCTGGCCGAGGGGCGGCGCGGGTTTGCGCTGTTGTTTGTTGTGGGCGAAGAGCGGAATTCGGCGGGCGCTTATTACATGGCGAAGGATTCGCGCGGGTCGAAGTATTTGATCAATGGCGAGCCGACATCGTGCAAGCTGGCGTTGGGTTCGAAGGGCGCGTTGCGGTATGAGCTGATTGCCTCGGGGCGGATGGCGCATTCGGCGTATCCGGAGCTGGGAGAGTCGGCGATTGAGAAGTTGCTGGACGCCTTGGAACGGGTGCGGAAGATTGATTGGCCGGTGCATCCAATTCTGGGGCCGTCGACGTTGAATATCGGCACGATCAAGGGCGGGCGGGCGCCGAATGTCGTTCCGGACGATGCGCGGGCGGAGTTGTTGATCCGTCTGGTGGACGATCCGGCGCCAGTGCGGGCGGCGGTGGTGGCCGCTTGCGAGGGGCTGGTGGAGGCCAAGGAACAGCTTTGTATTCCGGCGATTCTGATGGAGTCGCGACCAGGGTTTGAGACCGATGTGATGAAGTACACGACGGACATTCCGGCGTTCGGCGGGGCGTGGGGAAAGCCGTTGTTATTGGGGCCGGGCACGATTCACGTGGCGCATACGAGCCAGGAGCGGGTCCCGAAATCTGAACTTTTGCAGGCCGTTGAGCTGTATGCGCAGCTGGTGCGGCAGTTACTTGAAGACGAAGGAAAGAGCGAAGCATGAAGATCCCAGTAGGCGTGCTTGGCGCCACCGGTATGGTGGGGCAGCACTTTGTGAAGTTTTTGCAGGGCCACCCGCAGTTCGAGTTGACTTGGGTGGGCGCGAGCGACCGGAGCTCGGGGAAGAAGTATCGCGACGCGACGTCGTGGCGGCTGGACGGGGCGATGCCGGAGTCGGTGGCGGATCTGACTGTGACCGACTGCAAGCCGGGGAACGCGCCGAAGCTGATGTTTTCGGCGACGGACTCGTCTGTCGCGACTGAGATCGAACAGGCGTTCGCGAAGGCGGGGCACGTTGTCGTTTCCAATTCGAAAAATCACCGCATGGACGAAGACGTGCCGCTGCTGGTGCCGGAGATCAATCCTCACCATTTGAGCATCGCCAAGCGGCAGAAGGAGACGCGCGGCTGGGATGGGTTGATTGTGACCAATCCGAACTGCTCGACGATTGTGCTGACGCTGGCGCTGGCTCCGCTGCAGCAGTTCGGGCTGGAGCGCGTGGTGGTGACGACGATGCAGGCGATCTCTGGCGCCGGGTATCCGGGCGTGCCGTCGATGGACATTACGGCGAACGTTGTTCCGCATATTGGCGGCGAAGAAGACAAGGTGGAGACCGAGACGCAGAAGATCATGGGCGGCGTGGCGGACGGCCGGTTCGTGCCGTTGACGACGCGCGTCAGCGCCCACTGCAACCGGGTGCAGGTGGTGGATGGGCACATGGCGGCGGTGTCGGTGGAGTTGACGCAGAAGCCGACGCTGGCCGAGGTGCGGGCGGCGTTTGATTCCTATCGCGGACGGCCGCAGGAGTTGGGGTTGCCGAGCGCGCCGGCGCGTCCGGTGATCTACATGGAGCAGCAGGACCGTCCGCAGCCGCGGCGGGACGTGGAGCGGGAGCGCGGAATGGCCGTGTTTGTGGGCCGTCTGCGGGAGTGCCCGGTGTTCGACTACAAGTTTATGGCGTTGGGGCACAATACGGTGCGCGGCGCGGCCGGCGCGGCGGTGCTGAACGCCGAGTTGATGCTGGCGGAGGGGATGCTGTAAATGATCGTCATGAAGTTTGGCGGCACGTCGGTGGAATCGGCGGCCGCCATGGAGCGGGTGGCGGGGATCGTCAAGGCGCGTCTGGACCGGCAGCCGGTGGTTGTTGTTTCGGCGATGGGCAAGACGACGAACCGGCTGCTGGCGATTGCCGAGAAGGCCTACAAGGGCGACCGGGACGAAGCGGCGCGGCTGCTGGAAGAGCTGGCGGCTTATACGCTGCAAGAGGCGCGGCCGGTGTGCGAGGAGCGAGAGTGGGCCGAGGTTTCCTCGTTCATCGAAGCGCACTTTCACGAGCTGTCGGCGTTCCTGGATGAGCTGGCTGGATTAGGTGAATTCCCGGCGCAGTATGTGGACCTGGTTTCGAGCTACGGGGAGCGGTTGTCGTCGCGGATTGTGGCGGCGGCGTTCCGGCATTTCGGGATGAATGGCGTGCACGTGGATGCGCGGGAGGTGATTGTCACCGACCGGCGGCACACGCAGGCGGCGCCGCTGTATTCGCGGTGCTACGCGAAACTGGACGAGCGAGTGCGGCCAATGGCGCAGGCGGGGAAAGTCGTCGTCATGGGTGGGTTCATCGGATCCACGCAGGACGGGTTCACGACCACGCTGGGGCGCGGTGGGTCCGATTTCAGCGCGTCGATTGTTGGCGCGGGAATTGGCGCGGAAGAGATTCAGATCTGGACCGATGTTGATGGCATGTTGACGTGCGATCCGCGCATACTGCCGGGCGGGCACCGGGTGAAGATGATCTCGTTTGCCGAGGCGGCCGAGTTGGCCTATTTCGGGGCCAAGGTGTTGCATCCGGCGACCGTGGTGCCGGCTGTTGAGAAGAACATTCCGGTGTTGATTTTGAACTCGCGCAATCCGGAGAATGCCGGGACGCGGATTGTGGCCGAGCGGGTGCCTTGTGCCAATACCGTGAAGAGCATTGCGTGCAAGCGGAACATTGTTGTGGTGAATGTGCAGAGCTTGCGAATGCTGATGGCGCATGGGTTTTTGAAGCGGATTTTTGATGTGTTTGATCGCTACCAGACGCCGGTTGATATGGTAACGACGTCGGAGGTGAGCGTGTCGTTGACGATCGATAACACGACGCATCTGGACGAGATTTGCGCGGATTTGCGGAAGATCGCCGAGGTTTCGGTGGACGATACGTCGTCGCTGATCTGCCTGGTGGGCGACAATATTCGCGAGACGGCCGGGCTGGGCGCGCGCGTGTTTGGCGCCCTGCGTTCGATCAATGTCCGTATGATTGCGCAAGGGGCATCGCTGTTGAACCTGAGCGTGGTGGTGGCGGATGTGGACTTGAAGGCCGCCGTGGAAGCGTTGCACGCGGAGTTCTTTTCGACTTTGGATGAAGAGGTTTTCGAGGCATGAAACTGGCGCTGATTGGTTATGGAAAGATGGGCAAGATGCTGGAGCAACTGGCTCCGGAGTATGGGTTCCATGTGACGTTGATTCTGGACGTCCACAACAATGCCGACGGGGCCTGGATCACGCGCGAGAACTTTGCGGGGATCGACGCGGCGATTGAGTTTTCGACGCCGGAAGCGGCGGTTTCGAATGTCGAGAAACTGGCGGCGATCGGCGTGCCGGTGGTGATTGGTACGACCGGCTGGTTGCACGAGATGGAGCGGGTGAAGGCGGCGGTGGAGGCAGGGAAATCGGCCGCGGTGTGGAGCCCGAATTATTCGGTTGGCGTGAACGTGTTTTTCCGGTTGGTGGCCGAGGCGGCCAAGCTCCTGGCCAAGCAGCCGGAGTATGGTTCGTATGCCTGGGAGATTCACCACGACACGAAGAAAGACGCGCCGAGCGGCACGCTGTTGAAGCTGGTGGACGAGATGAAGCAGGCCGGGTATGACCGGCAGATTGATGTCTCGTCGAACCGCGCGGGGCGCGTGCCGGGGACGCATGAGATTGGGTTCGATTCGCACTCCGATACCATCACGTTGCGGCACACGGCGCGGAGCCGGGAAGGCTTTGCGCGGGGCGCGCTGCAGGCGGCCAAGTGGATTGTGGGCAAGCAGGGATTTTTCGAATTTAGCGAGACGTTGTTCTAGGGAGAAGGTGGCACATGTTTCAAGGATGCGGCACAGCACTGGTTACGCCGTTCAAACAAGATTTGAGCCTGGACGAGGACGGGCTGCGGGCGCTGGTGCGCCGGCAGATTGCCGATGGAATCCACTTTCTGGTTCCGTGCGGGACGACGGGTGAGAGCCCGACGCTGACGCATAAAGAGCATCTGCGCGTGGTGGAGATCACGCTGGAAGAGGCGAAGGGAAAAGTCCCTGTGATGGCTGGTTGCGGCGGGTACGCGACGGCCGAGGTTTGTGATCTGGCGAAGGAGTTGGAGGCGCTGGGGGCCGATGGGTTGCTGTCGGTGACGCCTTACTACAATAAGCCGACGCAGGAGGGCCTGTACCAGCACTATCGCGCGATTGCCGCGTCGACGAAGTTGCCGATTGTCGTCTACAGCGTGCAGGGGCGGACTGGCATCAATGTTGAGCCGTTGACGCTGAAGCGGCTGGCGGCGATTGACAACATTGTGGGCGTGAAGGAAGCCAGCGGGAACATCAGCCAGATGGCTTCGGTGCTGCACCATGTGCCTTCCGATTTCGCTGTGTTGAGCGGCGATGATTCGATTACGATTCCGCTGGTTTCGCTGGGCGGGCGCGGGATTATTTCGGTGGTTTCGAACGAGATTCCGGGGCCGATGTCGCAGCTGGCGCAGAAGGCGCTGGACGGCGATTACGCCGGGGCGCGGGCGATTCAACGGCAGTATCTGCCGCTGATGGAGATTAACTTTGTGGAGTCCAATCCGGGGCCGGTGAAGTATGCCATGGCGCGGATGGGATTGTTGGAACCGGTATGGCGTCTGCCGCTGGTGCCGCCGAGCGAGGCGAGCCAGAAGAAGATTGACGCCGTGTTGACGCAGGTTGGCCTACTGGCCACGGAGGGCGCCGTTGCCGCGCATTGAAACATTGAAACTAGCGGTGGAAGAGGCTTTTGACAATAAGCCCGCCGCCTATGGAGAAGAGCACTTCCGGCTGTTCGCCGAATTCAAGGCCGCGTTGAACGCGGGCGAGATTCGGGCGGCGTCGCCGGACGCGACGACCGCGACCGGCTGGCGCGTGAACGGTTGGGTGAAGAAGGGAATTCTGCTCGGGTTCCGGTTGGGTTCGATTGTCGATATGTCTGTCGATTCGGTGCGCCAGCCGTTCTTCGACAAGGCCACCTATCCGGTGAAGCAGTTTGCCGCCGATAGCGGCGTGCGGATTGTGCCCGGCGGCTCGTCGATTCGCGACGGCTGTTTTGTGGGCCGTTCGGTGACGTGCATGCCGCCGATGTACATCAACGTGGGCGCGTATGTGGACGAAGGCACGATGGTGGATTCGCATGCGCTGGTAGGCAGTTGCGCGCAAATCGGGGCGCGGTGCCATCTTTCGGCCGCGGTGCAGATTGGCGGCGTGCTGGAGCCGGTGGGCGCGATGCCTGTGATTATTGAAGAAGACGTGCTGGTGGGCGGCAATTGTGGCGTCTATGAAGGCACGGTGGTGAAGAGGCGCGCGGTGCTGGGAACGGGGACGATTCTGAACCGCTCCACGCCTGTGTATGATTTGGTAAATGGTACTGTTCTGCGGGCTACCGATGAGGAGCCGCTGGTTATTCCGGAAGGCGCCGTGGTGGTGGCAGGTTCGCGAGCGGTGACCAGCGGGCCTGGCAAAGACTGGGGCATTTCCGTTTATACGCCGGTGATTGTGAAGTACCGCGATGCCAAAACCGACGCGCGGATACAGCTGGAAGACTTACTGCGATAGGAGTCCGACACATGACGCGATGGGCAGTGCTGTTGATGAGTTTCGCAGGGCTGGCCATCGCGGAACCGTGTTCGACGGGGACGGCGGCTTGTGCCGAACCGTTGCCGATGGGCAAGGGGTTTGTGACGATCTATCGTTCGCATCCGCTGGCGAAGGGACATTCGAAAGCCACCCGGGCGTTAGTGGTGATTCACGGCGCGAGCCGCAACGCCGACGATTATTTCCCGTCGGGGATGGCGGGGGCGTATCTGGCCGGTGGGCTGGAGGACACCGTTGTGGTGGCGCCGCGGTTTGCTGGAACGGGCGGGCGGAATTGTGACGACAAGCTGGCGGCGGGCGAGATTGGGTTTGCCTGCGCTGGTGATGATTGGCGCGGGGGCGGGCCTGGCGTGGGACATGCCTCAGTTACCACGTATGACGTGATTGACGAGTTAATCCGGCGGTTCGCGGACAAGAAGAAGTTTCCGAAGTTGAAGCATGTGGTGTTGATGGGACATTCTGCGGGCGGGCAGTTTTTGAGCCGGTATGCGGCGGCGTCAAAGATGGAGCCGGCCGGCGTTTCGGTGCGGTACGTGGTGTCGAATCCGTCGAGCTATTTGTACCTCGATGCGTCGCGTCCTGGGCCGACGGCGGGGTGCGGCGGGTTCAACAGCTGGAAGTATGGGATGGAAAAGCGGACCGGGTATGCGGCCGGGTTGGCCGATGAGGTGATGAAGAAAAACTTGGTACGGCGGGATGTGGTGTATCTGTTGGGTGAGTACGATGTGACGCCGCAGTTCGGGTTTGATTCGTCGTGTGGGGCGATGGCGCAGGGGCCGAACCGGTTGCAGCGCGGAATCGATTACTTTGGCTACATTACGGGGAAATACGGGGCGAAGCACAAGCTGGTGAAAGTGCCTAATTGCGGGCACAACGGGCGGTGCATGCTGGTGGCGAACGAGGCTCGGGAGACGCTGTTTCCGTAGGTTCGCCTAGAGCGCCCAGAAGCCGGGCGTCATGAGCTCAACAACGTGGTTATCGGGGTCCCTGAAATAGAGGCTGATGGCGCCACCGTCCCATTGGACTTCGCTTTCGATAGGGACCGAATGTTGTTGCAGACGTTGGCGCCAATCGTCCACTGAGGTGGCCGGGATGGAGAGGGCGAAATGATGGACGCCGGTGGTGCCGTGAGCGGGGATGGTTCCGCCGGGGAACGTGATCGGCTCGCTGGTGGCGCCGCTTTGGAAGAGCAGCAGGACGCCGCGGCCGGCGACGTTGAGGGCGATGAGCCGTTCACTTTCCAGTAACGTGGGGAATTCGAAAACGCGGCGATAGAACGTGGCGGCGCGTTCGAGATCGCTGACGGAGATGGCGGTTTCGAGCAGGCCGTTCAGTGGCGGTGTCATTGGGCGGACTCCAGGGCATTCAGCGTGATGGTGGCGGTTCGATCCCAGGTGTAGGCGCGGGCGCGTTCGCGGGCCCTTTGGGCAAACGCGGCGCGGTCCTGCGGGCTGTTGGCGAAGCGCTCCATGGCGGCGGTGAGAGAGGCGGTATCGAGAGCGGGGAAGAGAAGCGCGGTGTCGCCGGCAATGTCCTTCATGGGGCGGAGATTCGAGGTGATTAAGGGGAGCCCGGCGGCCATGGCTTCGGGCACGGGCATGCCAAAGCCTTCAAAGGTGGAGGGGAAGACGGCGAAGCGGGCGCGGCGATAGAGGCTCATGATTTCGGCGCGGGGGATCCAGCCCGTGACGCGCACCGATTGTTCCAGGCGGTGGTGCGCGATGCGGCGTTCGACCTGTTCGCCATGGAAGCCGCGCATGCCGGCGAGGACGAGTTTGTACTCGGGATGATTGGGAAGAAATGC
>CANIFK010000181.1 GCA_947466555.1 Acidobacteriota bacterium
GGCGGCGGCTGAGATGGCCGCGACATCGTTGCCATCGAGCTGGACGCCGGTCATTCCATAGGCGGCGGCGCGGGCGGCAACGTTTGAATTTCCCGCGGCGGATTCGAAGGGGACTTCCGTGGCGAATTGGTTGTTCTCGCAGATGAAGAGAACGGGCAGCTTCCAGATGGAGGCCATGTTGAGGCCTTCGTGGAAGGCGCCGTTGTTAGTGGCTCCATCGCCGAAGAAGGCCACGGCGACCTGGTCCGTTTTCTGGACGGCGAAGCTGTAGCCGGCGCCGGCGGCCTGGAGGATGGAGGGGCCGACGATGCCGCTGGTGCCCATCATGCCGATCTCCGGAGAGAAGAGATGCATGGAGCCGCCGCGGCCGCGGGAGCAGCCGGTTTCGCGGCCGAAGAGTTCGGCGAAGAGCTGGGCCGGGGGCATGCCTTTGGCGAGGGCGTGGCCGTGGCCGCGGTGGGTGGAGAAGATGGCGTCGTTGGCACGCAGATGGGCGCAGACGCCGGTGGCGATGGCTTCCTGGCCAACGTAGGTGTGGCAGGCGCCATGGATGAGGCCGCGGGCGTGGCAACGGGCGAGCTGCTCTTCGCTCGAGCGAATCAACTGCATCGTACGGTAGAGGTTCATTGGGGTTTCCGGGGGGAGCCGCCGGCGTTGCAGGCGAGGTTGCCGCCGTCCATGGGGATGATGGCGCCGGTGATCCAGCGGGAGGCGTCGGAGGCGAGCAGGACGGAGAGGCCTTTGATGTCGTCGGGGTGGCCGAAGCGGCCGGCGGGGATGCCGCTGAGGAATTTGTCGCGGAGGGTGGGGTCGGCGGCGATGCGGGCTTCGAGGCCTGGGTTCAAGACTTGCGCGGGGAGAATGGCGTTGACGCGGATGCCGGCCGAGGCCCATTCGGTGGAGAGTTCGCGGGTCATTTGGACGACGGCGCCCATGGCCATGGAGTAGGCGATGTGGCCGCGGCCGAGGGCGGTCATGCTGGCGATGGAGCCGATGTTGACGATGGAGCCGGTGCCGGCGCGGAGCATGCGGCGGCCGGCTTCCTGGCAGGCGCAGAAGCGGCCAATGACGAGATTGCGGAAGACCTGTTCGACGTCTTCGAGCGAGATGTCTTCGGGGGCGCCCATGATGGATTCGCCGGCGACGTTGCCGAGGAAATCGATGCGGCCGAATTCGCTATCGAGCAGGGCGAAGAGGGCGCGGACTTGAGCGGTGTCGGAGATATCGAACGAGGACGGAAGCGCGTGGCCGCCGGCTTCGTTGATTTCGCGGGCGGTGTTTTGCACGCCGGCCTCGTTGCGGTCGACGAGGAGGAGTTGAGCTCCGGCCGCGGCGAGCGCGGTTGCCATGGCGCGACCCATGCCCTGGGCAGCGCCGCTGACGACGGCGACTTTATTGGAGAGATCGAAGAGAGCAGGAGTCATCGCTGTGGATGACATTCTATCTGGAAATTGGTGCCTGGCACTAATTATGGGGGGCGAGCACGGGGACGGGCGGCGTGGGCTTGGCCTTGCGCCGTTGCCACCAGTTCTGCAGTTCCGAGAGATAGGTGTAGTAGCAGGGCGTGAGGTAGAGCGTGACCAGCTGCGAGAAGAGCAGGCCGCCGACGATGACGAGGCCGAGCGGTTGCCGGGCTTCGCCACCCGCGCCGTAGCCGATGGCGATGGGGACGGCGCCGAGGAGCGCGGCCATGGTGGTCATCATGATGGGACGGAAGCGGACTAGGCAGCCCTCGTAGATGGCTTCGTAGGGGGTCTTGCCTTCGCCTTCGGCTTGCAGCGCGAAGTCGATTTGCATGATGGCGTTTTTCTTGACGATGCCAATGAGCATGATCAGGCCGACGAAGGCGTAGATGCTCAAATCCATCTTGAAAAGCCAGAGTGTCATGAGGGCGCCGAAGCCGGCCGAGGGGAGGCCGGAGAGAATCGTGATGGGGTGGATGAAGCTTTCGTAGAGAATGCCGAGCACGATATAAACGACGGCGATGGCGATGCCGAGGAGGATCCAGAGATTGGACAGCGATCCGTGGAAGGCGCGCGCGGCACCTTGGAATGTGGCGCTGACTTCGGCGGGGACGGTTTCCTTGGCGGCTTCGTCGGCTTGATCGAGCGCTTCGCCGAGGGAGAAGCCGGGGACGATGTTGAAGGAGATCGTCACGGCGGGCAACTGGCCGTAGTGGCTGATGGAGAGCGGGCCGGTGGAGAGGCTGACCTTGGCCAGCGCGTCGAGGGGGATCAGCGCGCCGGTGTTGGTTTTGAAGTACAACATCGACAAGAATTTCGGGTCCTGCTGGTACTGCGGCAGGAGTTCCAGCAGCACTTTGTACTGATTGACGGGCGAGTAGATGGTGGAGGCCCAGCGGGGGCCGTAGGCATCGTACAGCGCGTTTTCAATCTGGTTGACGTTGAGGCCCAGGGCGGCGACTTTATCGCGGTCGACCTTCACTTCCACTTGCGGGCTTTTGATCTGCATGTCGCTGGCGACATCGGTCAGTGCGGGCTGCTGTTCAAAGGCTTCGCGGAGCTTCTGGGCGGCATCGTAGAGGGCGGCTTTGTCGGGCGAGTAAAGCGTGTATTGATACTGGCTCTTGGAGACTAATCCGCCGATGCGCACGACAGGCGGATTCTGCGGATAGATCTTCATGCCGGGGAAGTTATTGAGCTGCGGCCGGAGGCGGGCGATGATGCCATCGACGAGCAGTTCGCGGTGTTCGCGGGGCTTCAAGTGGATGACGAGCTGGCCGACGTTGGTGCCGCCGAGGGTGGTGGCGGTGGCGCCGCCGATGCTGGAGACGACGGCGTCGACGGCGGGGTCCATGCGGACGACGTCGGCGATCTGCTGTTGGTAGACGACCATCTGTTTGAAGGAGGTGCCTTCGGCGGCTTCGGTGTTGATCACCATTTGATCGGTGTCCTGATCGGGGATGAAGCCTTTGGGCACGATGACGAACAGGTGGACGGTGCCGGCGAGAATCAGCATGGACACGACCATGGTGGCGAAGCGCCACGTAAGGACCCATTGCAGACTCTGGTCGTAGACGTTCAACATGCCGTCTAGGAACTTTTCGGTGACGCGGAAGAACCAGCCCTTGTTGCCGCCGTGGCCGTGAGAGCCGGAAAGGAAGCGGCTGCAGAGCATGGGCGTGAGGGTGACCGAGACGACGCCGGAGATGAGAATCGAGACGCAGATGGTGACGGCGAATTCGTTGAAGAGCCGGCCGAGCACGCCGCCCATGAAGAGCACGGGGATGAAGACGGCGGCTAGCGAGAGGGTCATCGACACGATGGTGAAGGCGATTTCGCTGGAGCCTTCGATGGCGGCCTGCATCGGGGGCTTGCCCATTTCCAGGTGGCGCACGATGTTTTCGAGCATCACGATGGCGTCGTCGACAACGAAGCCGATGGCGAGGATGAGCGCCATCATCGACAGGTTGTCGAGCGAGTAGTTGCAGAGATGCATGACGGCGAAGGTGCCGATGATGGAGAAGGGAAGTGCGAGCGAGGGGATGAGGGTGGCCGAGACGTTGCGGAGGAAGACGAAGATGACGCCGACGATGAGGAAGAGCGTCAGCACCATGGTGAACTTTACGTCCTGGAAGGATTCGCGGATGGTGTCGGAGCGGTCGTAGAAGATCTGTAGGTCGACAGACGGCGGTAGCTCGGTTTTGAAGACGGGGAGGAGTTTTTTGACGCCATCGGCAACGGCCATGGTGTTGGTGCCGGGTTGGCGTTGGATGCCGAGAACGATGGAGCGATTGCAGCCGGACTCGCGGCAGAACCAGGAGGCGGTGCGTTCGTCCTCCACGCTATCGGCGAGGGTGCCGAGTTCTTCGAGGCGCACGGGTGAGCCTTTACGGTAGGCGACGATGATGGACTTGTAGGCGGCGGCGTTCATCAACTGGCCGCTGGCCTGGAGGGTGAAGGCGCGCTGGGGACCGTTGATGGTGCCGGTGGGCAAATTGACGTTCCAACTGCGGAGGGCCTGTTCCACCTCATTGATGCCAATCTGGCGGGAGGCCATGGCGTAGGGGTCCATTTGCGCATGCATGGCGTAGCGCTGGGCGCCGAGGATCTGCACCTGGGCGACACCGGTCACCTGCGAAATGCGCTGGGCGACGCGGGTTTCGGCGTATTCGTTGAGGGTGTAGAGCGGGAGAGTGGTGGAGCTGAGAGAGAGGAAGAGAATGGGCTGATCGGCCGGGTTGACCTTGGCGAACGTCGGCGGCGTGGGCATGCCGGGCGGGAGGAGGCGGGAGGACTGGGTGATGGCCGCCTGGACATCTACGGCGGCGCCATCGAGGCCGCGGCTGAGATCGAATTCGAGCGTGACCTGCGTGGAGCCGAGCGTGTTGACCGAGGTCATCGACGAGAGGCCGGCGATCATGGCGAAGTTGTTTTCAAGCGGTGTGGCGACGGCGGAGGCCATGGTCTCCGGGCTCGCGCCGGGGAGTTGCGCGGTGACCAGGAGGGTGGGCAAATCGACGTTGGGCAGATCGCTTACCGGGAGTTGCTGATAGGCGATGGTGCCGAACAGCGCGATGGCGAACATCATCAACGTGGTGGCGATGGGCCGTTCGATGAAGGTAAGAGAGACGCTCATCCGCGACCTTCCAACGGCGTGGGTGCCGGCATGGAGGGGAGCGATTTTGCGGCGGGACCGCGGCGGCGGTTCACGAGGGCGTCGAGATATGTGTAGACCACGGGAGTCAGATAGAGAGTGATGGCTTGGGAGAAGAGGAGGCCGCCGACGACGGCGAGTCCGAGCGGTTTGCGTGCTTCGCCGCCGGCGCCGTAGCCGGAGGCGATTGGCAGTGTGCCGAGCAGCGCCGCCATGGTCGTCATCATGATGGGGCGGAAGCGAGCGAGGCAGCCTTCGTGAATGGCGTCGCGGGCCGAGAGGCCGTGGCGCTGCCGTTCGAGGGCGAAGTCGATTTGCATGATGCCGTTTTTCTTGACGAGGCCGATGAGGAGGATTAACCCCACGAAGGCGTAGAGGTTGAGTTCCATGCCGAAGATGAGCAGGGTCAAGAGCGCGCCGAAGGCCGCTGACGGGAGGCCGGAGAGGATGGTGATGGGGTGGATGAAGCTTTCGTACAGCACCCCTAGAACGATATAGACCACCAGGATGGCGATGCCGAGGAGGAGGCCGAGATTCTTCAGCGAATCCTGGAAGACCTTGGCGGTACCGGTGAAGTTGGTGGTGATGGAGGCGGGCAGTTTTTCGGCGGCCAATTCGGAGACTTCGTCGACGGCCTGGCTGAGCGCGACTCCCGGTTTCAGGTTGAACGAGATGGTGACCGAGGGGAGTTGGCCGGTGTGGGCGATGGTCTGCGGGCCGACGTCTTCGATGCGTTTGGTGACGGCATCGAGCGGCACGACGGTTCCGCTGGCCCCCTTCAAATACACCTTCGAAAGCATGTCGGTGAAGTTCTGGAACTTCGGCATCACTTCGAACATGACCCGGTACTGATTCGTCGGCGCGTAGATGGTGGACGCCCAGCTTTGGCCGTAGCCGTTGTAGAGACTTTGCTGGATTTCCTGGGAGTTCAGGCCGTAAACGGCTGCTTTGTCGCGGTCCACTTCGATGCGGACGCGCGGGGTGCGCATCTGCGTGTCGCTGTTGACGTCGAGGATGGAGGGGAGTTTGGCGACCTCCTTTTCAAACGCGGAGGCTTCGCGATAGAGGGCGGCGGTGTCGGCGCTTTGGAGGGTCAGTTCATAGGAACTGCGGGAGCCGCGGCCGCCGACGCGGATGGCGGCCGGGAGGCTGAGCGACGTGCGAACGCCAGGTACGGCACCGACTTTAGGGCGGAGCCGCGCGACGATCTGTTGTCCCGTCGATGTACGTTCGCGCCGTGGCTTGAGTTGGATGTAGAACCGGCCGGTATTCGACGCCGAACCGAACATGCTGCCGCCGACGGAGGTCATGAAACCTTCGACATCGGGATCCTGGCGGACGATGGCGATGATCTTCTGTTGCAGGACTTTCATCGCTTCAAACGACGTGCCAACCTGCATTTCCGTGCTGCCTTGGATCTGGTCGGAATCGGTTTCGGGGATGAAGCCTTTCGGCACCAGTTCATACAGATACGCCGTCGCGCCGAGCACTACGAAGAACACGCCGAGCATGACGGGGCGATGGTTGAGCACCCAGCCGAGCGAGATCTCGTACCAGCGCGTAATGCCGCGGAGGAACCATTCGATGAGCCTGGAAAGGGGGTTTGCCCGTCGGTTCGGATCTTCGTGCTTCAACAGGCGGCTGCAAAGCATGGGCGTGAGGGTGATGGAGACGAAGCCGGAGATGAGAACGGCGGCGCAGATGGTGACGGCGAACTCGCGGAAGAGGCGTCCGAGAATGCCGCCCATGAAGAGGATCGGGATGAAGACCGCGGCGAGGGAGATCGTCATCGACAAGATGGTGAAGGAGATTTCCTTGGACCCTTTGAGCGATGCTTCCAATGGCGAAAGCCCCTTCTCCATGTGGCGCACGATGTTTTCGAGCATCACGATGGCGTCATCGACAACGAAGCCGACGCAGAGAATGATGGCCATCATCGACAGATTGTCGAGCGAGTAATCCATGGCCCACATGACCGCGAAGGTGCCGACGAGGGAGAAGGGAAGGGCGAGGGACGGGATCAGGGTGGCCGAGGCGCGGCGGAGGAAGAACGCAATGACCAGAATGACCAGTACGAGCGTCAGCATCAGCGTGAACTTGACGTCTTCGAAGGCCTCGCGAATGTTCTTTGAACGATCGCTGCGCATGTCCAAGGTCATATTCGGCGGCATCTGCGCCTTGAGGGTGGGCAGAACTTTCTTGATTGCGTCGTTGACCTCGATCACGTTGCTGCCTGGTTGGCGTTGCACCATGAGGTTGATGGCGCGTCCACCGGTCTCTGGACCGTACGTCCAGGCGATGGTGCGTTCGTCCTCCGTGCCGTCGCGAACGGTGGCGATGTCGGTGAGGCGGACGGGGGTTCCGTGCCGCCAGGTGACGATGAGGTCCTTGTAATCTGCAGCGCGCGGGAGTTGTCCGTTGGCGATGATGCTGAACGCCTGCTTGTCGCCCCACATCGTGCCGGTCGGTGTGTTTACGTTCCAATTCGCGATGGCCGCCGAGACCTCGTTGACGCCAATCTTCAAGGCGGCGAGTTTGTCCAGATCGACCTGTACGCGGACCGCATATTTCTGCGATCCCATGATCTGCACCTGCGCGACACCGTTGATCATGGAGATGCGCTGGCCGAGGGTACGGTCCGCATATTCGTTTACGTCATAGATCGGGGCGGTGAGCGAACTGAGCACCATGAACATGATGGGCGAGTCGGATGGGTTGGACTTGCGGAAAGAGGGCGGTGACGGCATGCCGGGCGGGAGCAGCGGCATGGCGGCGGAGATGGCCGTTTGCACGTCGACGGCGGCACCGTCGATCTTGCGGTCGAGATCAAACTGGATGGTGATCGAGGTGGAGCCGAGGGAGGAGGTGGACGTCATCGAGTCGACGCCGGCGATGGTGGTGAACTGGCGTTCGAGGGGCGTGGCGACGGAAGAGGACATCGTCTGCGGATCGGCGCCCGGGAGGCTGGCGGAGACAGAGAGGGTAGGGAAGTCGACGGTCGGGAGATCGCTCACGGGCAGCGCCATATAGGCAAGAATGCCGAACATGGCGACACCGGCCATCATCAACAGCGTGGCTACTGGCCGCCGGATGAAGATCTCGGAGACGTTCATGACTTCGGCCGTCCGGATTCACCGCCCTTTTCGCCGCCGCCGCCTTTTTCCCCGCCGCCGCCCTCGCCGCCCTTCTTGCCGCCACCCTTCTTTCCATCACGGGGGCGGCCGTCGCGGACGACGACGCGCATGCCGGGCGCCAGGCGCATCTGGCCTTCGGTGATTACCGTTTCGCCGGCGGAAAGGCCGCTGGCGATTACCAGATCCTGCCCGCTGCGGGTGGCCGTGGTTACGGTGCGCATTTCCACGCGCCGGTCTTCTTTGACGACGAAAACGAACTGGCCGTCGGGGCCGGTCTGCACGGACTGGTTGGGGACAACGACCGCATCGGGATCGGTACCGAGGCGTGTGCGGACGCGGACGAACTGGCCGGGCCAGAGCTTACGCCCAGGGTTGGGGAAGGTGGCGCGGAGGCGGATGGTGCCGGTGGAGGCGTCGACGGTGTTGTCGTAAAAACTCAGTACGCCCACGGCAGATTCGGCGCCTTCCTGGGAGAGTGCGTAGACCGGAATCTTGCTTTTGCCGAAACGGCTTTCCACCAGGCTCAGTTTCGATTCAGGGATGGCGTAGGAGACGAAGAGCGGATCGATCTGATTGATCTGTACGAGCTCAGTGGAGTTCGCCGAGACGATGTTGCCGACCTTGATCAACAGCGTGCCGGTACGGCCGGTGATGGGCGACTTGATCGTCGTGTACCCCATCTGGACCTTCAGGTTGTCGACGATGGCGCGCTGCGCGGCGATGTCGGCCTTCGAGCTTTCGATCGCGGCCATATCGGCAGCGACGCCTTCCTGTTGTGCACGGGCCGTGGATTCGGCCTGCTGGTTTTGCTCTTTCGAGAAGATGCCTTCTTTGGTCAACTGGGCGTAACGGGCCGCCTGATCGCGGGAATACTGCAGCTGCGCGCGGCTGCGGGCGACGTTGGCCTGGGCTTGGCGGCTGA
>CANIFK010000182.1 GCA_947466555.1 Acidobacteriota bacterium
ACATCGATGGTGCCCACGTCGACGGTGGTGTTGGCAACGGCGGTGAACGGGAAGGTCTTGGCGTTGAAGGTATTGCCGGCCACCATGCCCACGCGCGCGCCGGGGAAGGACAGGAACTGGAAGCGGCCGGTGGCATCGGTGTAGCCGTATTGGATGCGGTCCTGGCTCATGTCAAAGGCGAATCCGCCGCCAGTGGGGGGCGGGTTGCCGTTGACGAGGATGACGCCGGTGATGAGGCCGACGTAGGGCGAGACCTCGATATCCAGTTGGGTGGTAACGCCTTTGGTGATGGTGAAGGGGACCTGCGGGAGGTATTGGCTGTAGCCGGGGTTGAGCGTGTAGTTGCCGACGGGTACGTTGGTGACGCTGCCGCCGCACGGGAAGTAGCCGATGGTGGTGGCGTACTCGATCACGCATCCGGGGGGGACGGGGTTGCCCTGGTAGACGATGCGGACGGTGAGGTCACCCGTATCGGCATTCAGTTGGGCGAACAGGGGCAGAGCGGCGCAGGCGGCGGCGAGCAGGAGGGTCTTCATGGGGTTCTCAACCGGGCATGCGCAACCGGCGGAGAAACGGGGTCAAATTAAATTTGCGAGCCGCTGATGGCCGATTGCCACTTCTCCGGCAGGATGCTGCGCCACTTGCGGATGACCAGTTCCAGCAGGTTGAAGAGGACGGCGGCGGCGAGCAGGCCGGGCCAGAGGCGGGTGGTGGCCGGGACGGAGCGGCCCTGGGCGTCGAAGACCTGTTTCACGCCGGGGTTGTAGCGGCCGCCGGTGAAGCCGGCCATCTGGCGGAGGAGGGGTTCGTTATTGCCGTAATCGGCCAGTTCCACTTCCTGGCGGTAGTAGCCGGTTTCGGGGAAGACGCGGCTTTCGTCCACCGGGCGGATGCGGAAGAGGCCCTGGCGGGCGCCGATGGAGACTCGCCCTTTGTAGAGCCCGTCGCCGGCCTTGCGGACGTCCACCGGCTGGCGGAAGCCATCGGGGCCGAGGATGAAGATGGCGGGCACGCTCTTGGGGTCCGGCACGTTGCGGGCGAGGCGGTAGGTGATGTCGAGGGCGCCGCTGACGGGGTCGAAATCGGTGGTGGCTTCGCCGGCTTGGGCGTGGGGCAGGATGTCGCGGAAGAGGTTGGCCCAGAGACGGTCGAACCCTTTCCAGGCGAGCCAGGGTTCGGCCCAGCGGTTCTTGGCGTCGGAGGTGAAGACCGTGGCGCGGCCGAGGCCGTACTGCCAGCGGGAGAGGAGCGGATCCTTGTGATCGATGGTCAGGATCGTTTCGGCCGTCGGCTTGGCGATGAATTTCGTGTAGCCCTTGAGCGCTGGGGCGCTCTCCATACCGACGCCGTCGAGGATCTCGGTCTGGCGTTCAACGACGGGCGTGATGGCCTTTTCGATGGCCGTCGAGCCGGTGAACTCCATGACGTCTTTGAGCAGGATCTGTTCGAGGCCGGCGGGGTCGTTCAGGAAGTACGACTTGCCTTTGGAGAGGGCGGCGATCTTTTCGAGGTAGGCGCGGTTGACGTCCTGGCCGAGGCCGACGGCGGAGATGGTGATGTTCTGGGTGACGGCTTCTTTGGCGAGCGAGAGGCTGTCGCCTTCTTCGGAGATGCCGTCGGTCAGGAGCACGATGTGCTTGAAGGTGGCTTTCACGGGGACGGTTTTGCGGTAGGCCTCGGTCAGGGCTGGGGCGATCTGGGTGCCGCCATCGGGGGTGATGCCGGCGACGAGGCGTTTGATGAGCGTCCGGTCCTCGGCCTTGCGGATGGGGACGGCCCACTGGAAGGAGTTATCGAAGATGAGGACGCCGACCATGTCGACGGCGCGGAGGTTCTCGATGACGCCGATGGAGGCGACGCGGGCGAGCTCCATTTTGCGGCCTTCCATGGAGGAGGACTTGTCGACGATCAGCACGACGCAGGTGCCTTCCGGGGAGCGGGGCGGGGCCAGCTTCGCTGGCAGGACGCGGTCCATGGCGTCTTCCTGCTTCTTGCCTTCGAGGTAGGTCATGCGTTCGCCACCGATGAGCATCAGGCCGCCGCCTTGTTTGACCCACTCTTCGATGCGGTCCTTGTCGCCGACGGCGATGTTTTCGATGTCGTAGTTATTCAGGAGCAGGAGCTGGACGTCGTCGAGCTTGGCGACGTCGAGGGACTCGGCCATTGTGACTTCGTATTGGGCGGCGGCGAGGATACCGGAGAGGTGGGCGGAGGCGGTGGGTTCGTCTTGCGTGACGAAGAGGGCGCGGGGGCGGCGGAGGGAGATGGACTGGGCGAAGCGGACTTCGCCGAGTTCGGGGCTCTTGACGGCGCCGGAGATATCGATGGCGCCGGGGACGTTCAGGGCCACGTGGACGCGGACGCGGTTGAGGCCTTGTTCGAGTTGGACCGGGTTCGTTCCGAGGGGTTTGCCTTCAGCGGTGAGGACGACTTCGGCGCTGGCTTTGCGGGGGGCTTCGATGGCGAGATCGATGGGGAAGCGGTCGCCGGTGAAGGCGCGGAGGGGAAGGGAAACGGACTCGAGCCGGAGGTCGGGTTTGGGCCGGCCGGCGAGGGGGATGACGTCGATGGGGATGTTGAGCTGCTTGGCCTGGTAGAGGGCGCGGGTGACGGAACCTTTGTTTTCCTTGCCGTCGCTCATGAGGACGACGCGGGGGACGAGGCCTTCAGGCATGGCGGCCAAGGCTTCGCGGAGGGCGGTTTCGAGGTCCGTGCCGCGGCCGTTTTCGCCGGCGGTGCGGCCGACTGCGCCGCGGGATTCCTCGGGGGTGAGTGACCGGGTGCCGCGGGCGAAGGGGATGAGCTTGAGCCAGTTGCGGCCCTTTTCGTCTTCGATCTGTTTGGCGACGCGGCCGGCGCGGGTGAGGTCGGCGTCGGAGATGGAGCCGGAGGTATCGATCAGCAGTGCGACGGCGCTTTTGGACTCCGAGGAGCTGATGTTGGGCTCGGCGAGGGCGAGGAGGACGGCGGTGAGGGCGAGGGCCTTCAGGATGAGGTTGGTGCGCTGGCGGCCGGCGCGCCACTCCCAGAGGAGCCAGGCGGCGGGGAGCCAGGCGAAGGCGAGTACCCAGAGGCGGTCAAAGGTCATGCGGCCTTCCTGTGGGTGTGGGTTGTGTGTTTTGCGTGGGCGCGGGTGGCGGAGGCCCGGGTGGTGGCGGAGCCGGAGTACGTGGAGACGGCGTGGGCGGGCTGGTAGTGCGTCTGGGGACACCCGGCCTTCGGCCCGCGGGTGTCCCCGTGGGTGGTTTGCTGCGTGGGTGTTGCGTGGGCGCGGATGGCGGCGGATGGGGTGGTGGTGGAGATGGCGTGGGCGGGCTGGGTGTGCGTCCCGTGGGTTGGTTGCTGCGTGTGGGTGCGGGGCCGGAGTCGGGTCATGGCTAGGCGGCCTTCCGGAGGGCGGGGATGAATTTGGCCAGGAACGAGAAGGGGTTGCCGGCGGCTGCTTGGCCCGGGAGGCGGAGGCGGCCGAAGATCAGCCATTCCGCCAGGATGAGGCCGGCGCCCAGGAGGGCCAGCCAGGGCCATAGATCCTGCACAGGAGACGTTCCGCCGGCCATGCGGCCCTGGCCGCGGCGGACCTTGGCGGGGGCTTCCCAGGCGGTGTCGCCGACGTCGGGCAATGTCAGTGAATAGACGGTTTCGCGGGAGCCGGTGCGGACGCGGACGTTGCCGCGAGCGGCGGTGTAGAACTGGAGCGTGTTCTCCGAGATGGAGAAGGGAAGGGGCTGTTGATCGTCGCCTACGACCTGGATGGAGGCCGGGTCCGTATTGGGTTCGAGCGCGACCTTGATGGACCCGACGCTTTCGCCGTCGAGCTCCCAGCGGCGGAGCGCTTCGGGGGCCATGTACTCCATCACGTTGGCCATCAGCAGCGGCGCGGCGAGTTCGAATTTGAGTGTCCCGAGGCCGGGGTGGACGCCGAGGTAGACGGCGCGCGGGTTTGCCTGGGCGGAGATCAGGCTGCCGCCTTCGGCTTCGGCGACCGTTTGGGCGGCGGCCGATTGGGCGAAGATGGTGGCGCCGTCGAGCTTCAGGTCCAGTGTCCGGAGGCCTTGGGCGATGGGCTGTTCGGCGCGCCAGCGGGTGATCTTGGCGCTGACGTTCGACTTCGCCACGGCTAGCGGGGAGCCATCGGCGGGGGGCTGGATCCAGACCGTGGGGCGCTGGGGTTTATGGCTGGGGCGGAAACGGTCGATGATGACAACGTCGGCATCGGTATCGGCCTTGTAGGCTTCGGGAAGGGCGTAGGCGGCGTTGATGCGCGGGTTGGCGGCCATCAGGGGGCGGAGCAGTTCGGGCTGGCGCGTGAAGACGGCGACGCGGACCTGTTTCTGTTCGGGGATTTCGAGGAGGGCGACGTTGTCTTCGATGAGACCGTCGCGGAGTTGGAGGCGGGCTTCCATCCAGCCGGCGGACTTGGTGCGGAACTCGTAGCGGGCGGTTTCTTCGGCGCCGCCGGGGATGGTCATGCGGCTGGAGCCGATGGGGGCGTTGCCGAAGGTGACCATGAGCGGGACGGCTTCCGGGGCGCGCCCGTAGTTGCGGACGGCGACGAAGATTTCCCAGAGTTGGGAATCATTTGGCGAGCGGCGGAGGTGGAAGCGGCGGATGCCCACATTGCGATTGGGCGCCATGACGGGAAGGAGGCGGAGCGAGGCGGGGAGGGCGTTGTTATCGGGGAGATCGTTTTGGTTCGTTCGGCCGGCGCCGGCGAGGACGATTTCCCCGGCGGACTGGCCGTGCTGGCGCTGCATGCGGCGGGCGAAATCGAAGGCCGCCTGGATGTTCAGGGCGCTGGCGGAGGGCTGGGATTGAATGATGGCCTGTTCGGCGGTGGCCCGGTTCGTTTCGAAGACCGTGGCGGGGGTTGGGAGAGCGTCGGCACGGACAACCATGACGCGGTCCGAGGACGGCAGGGCGCGGAGCCAGCGGATGGAGGCTACCTTTGCTTCGTCGATGAGGCGGCGTTGGGGATCGGCCTTGGCGGCGGTCCAGGCGGAGGTGTCGAGGAGCAGGACGTGATCGCGGGAGGAGCGATCGGGCGAGCCCAGGCGGAGTTGCGCGATGGCGGCGAGGAGGAGGCCCATGCCGATGATTTGCATGAGCATGGACCAGGGCTGCTGGATGCGTTTGCGGTGTTTGGCCTCCGGCGGTTTTTCGCTGGGTTTCCAGAACCGCATGGTGGCCACTTTGATTTTGCGGCGGGAGCGATCGAGGAGGTAGAGCGCCAGCACGGCGCCGCTGACCGCTCCGAAGAGCGCCGCAAACTCGCCGAAACTGAGGTTAAAAAAGAACACCTATTGGAGGCCTCTGGCGTCCAGGAACGCACCGAATATCGCCTGTTCGATGGGCATGCTGGTGGAGAGGCCGATGTAGCGACCGCCCTTGCGCATGGCCAGTTCCCGGATGGAGCGGGCGTAGTTGTCGAACGCTTCGACGTAGGCGGCGCGGGCTTCGTCGTCAAAATTCAATTTTACCGTTTCTCCGGTTTCGGCGTCTTCGAGTTCGAGTTCGCCGTTGTGGGAGGGCTTGCGGTCCTCGTCGCCCCAGAGGTGGACGACGAAGAGTTCGTGGCCGAAGTCGGCCAGGTACTGGATGGGTTTTTCGCAGGCCTGTTCGTCGAGGAAATCGGAGATTAAAATCACCAGGCCGCGTTGGGGGTATTCGGCGATGAACTGGCGGAGGGCTTGGCCGAAATCACTTTTTCCGGAGGGTTTGACGTTTTCGAGGAAGTTAATGACCGGCCGGAAGCGGTGGCGGCCGCCGCCGCAGGTGATGGGGTCGTGGAGGGTGGAATCGAAGGGCTGAAGGAGGATGGTTTCCAGACGGACGAGGCCGACGTAGGTGAGAGACGCGGCGAGTTTGCGGCCGTAGTCGAACTTCGACGGGTCGCCGGTGGTCATGGAGGCGGAGACGTCGAGGAGGATGCGGACGGGGACGCGGGGCTCCACTTGGAAGAGCTTGAGGATGAGCTTTTCCAGGCGCATGTAGGCGCGCCAGTTGACGGCGCGGAGGTCGTCGCCCTGGTGGAAGCCGCGGTGATCGAGAAACTCCTGGCCGGAGCCGGCGTAGCGGGAGGCGTTATGGCCGCCCACCAGACCAGGGAACGACTTCTGCCAGTGCAGAGTGAGTCGCTCTAGCCGTTCCAGGAACTTCTGGTCGATAAGCGGTTCTGGCATGCGTCTAGGTTACGCGGCGGCCGCCGTGACGGTGCGCAGAATTTCCTTGAGGACGGTGTCGGGCGTTTCGCCTTCGGCGTGGGCGTCGAAGTTGGGGATAATGCGGTGGCGGAGGACGCTGACGGCGACGGCCTGGATATCGGCGAGGGAGAGCTGCATACGGCCCTGCATGAGGGCGTAGACGCGGCCACATTCGACGAGGGCTTGCGCTCCGCGGGGGGAGGCGCCGTAGCGGATGTACTTGTTGGTCCGCGGGTGGGCGTGGGGGGTGTTGGGCTGGGTGGCCATCACCAGATTCACGGCGTATTCGCGGATGTGCGGGGCGACCAGGACCTGACGGGCGACGTTGCGGAGGGTGAGGATCTCTTCGCGGTCGACGATCTGATCGATGACGATCTCCTCGCGGTGGAGGGAATATTCAACGATGCGGCCGAGCTCTTCCTTGGTGGGGTAGCCGACGATGATCTTCATCAGGAACCGATCGAGCTGGGCTTCAGGCAGCGGGTAGGTGCCTTCCATTTCGATGGGATTCTGGGTCGCCATGACGAGGAAGGGGGATTCGAGTTCGTGGGTGGTGGTGCCGCTGGTGACGGTGCGTTCCTGCATGGCTTCGAGGAGCGCGGACTGGGTCTTGGGGGTGGCGCGGTTGATTTCGTCGGCGAGGACGAGGTTGGAGAAGATGGGGCCAGCCTGGAAGCGGAGGGACTTGGTTCCCGCGGCGTCGGACTCCATAATCATAGACCCGACGATATCGCCGGGCATGAGATCCGGTGTGAACTGGATACGGGAGTAGCGAAGGCGGAGAACGCGGGAGAGCGTTCGCAGGAGGGTGGTTTTGCCGAGACCGGGGACGCCTTCGAGCAAGACGTGGCCGCCGGCTAGGAGGCAGATAAGAACGCCATCGACCACATCCTGCTGGCCGACGATGATCTTGGCGATTTCCGTGCGGATACGGTTGAGTTTTCCGACCGCTTGTGCGACATCAGCTTCACTGAACACCACTTCATTCTAAGACAGGTCGATGACAGCCGCGTTGAGGAATGTGGCGAAAAGGGGCGGGAAAAAAGTAAAAGGCGCGGAACTGAAGTTCCACGCCTCCGATGTGGGTAGTAATTGTTGTTGGGGGGGATGGTCGCTGCGCCTAATTGCGAGCAGTCGCCAGTTGGTCGCCGTATTCGCCAGCCATATAGCCGACAACCTGCGCCATTTCCCGAAGCGCGTTATGCGCCCTCGGTCCAGCCGTAGTACGCGAGAGCGCGTACCAGGCATTCATGAGTTTGTAGTCCAACATGAGCATCCGGCATTCCAACGAGTGGCCTGCCTCCTGGAACTCAGGGTGCTTCGACAAGAGGGCAACAACCAGCTTCAGATCCCGATCGAGAAGATCTTTGACCTTGTCCAGTTCCTCCGCGGTGACAGCCTGAGCCAACGACTCGGTGACCGAGCCGATGGAGAGTTTGTTTTGCATGGCCACCACCTGAGCCTGCTCCTCGTTCCAACTGGACTCGAGAATCAGAATGCAGGAATAGCGAAACCAGTAAACAAACATCGCCAGAGAGAGGATGATGATCACAACGCTTGTAACCATTGTTTGTCCCGACTAACTTTGTTTTTGCTACTAAGGACGGGTACTGGTAGTACTGGCCCTCGATAGCAGTTTACAGAGTTTGTAACGAACCAGCAATGGAAAACAGGGGTAATAAGGTGATTTCCTGTTTGGACTATGCCCTTTTTGCCGCTAGTACTGTATGGGAATCGAACACCATGTGGGAGGGTTGGAGGCCACGGCGTTCGCAATCCTGGATGTAGAGGCGGGCGTAGCTGAGATTGACGTAGTCGGCTTCGAGGTAGCCGAGTTGGAGGGCGATGGAGTCGATCCAGTCCGGGGGGCCTTCGAGTTCCATGTAGTTACCGATGGGGGTTTCGTCGACCATGAGGATGCCGTCTTCGCCGGGGAAGGCCCATTCGGTGCGGAACTTTTCGTAGCGAAAGCGGGGGACGAAGCCGAGGCGTTGGAGGACGAGGCCCATGATGTCGGGGTCGCCGACTGTGGATTCGAGTTCTTCGCGCTCTTTGTGGCGGGTGACGGTGGCGGGACCTTTATAGGTAAAGATGGATGTGCCGCCGGCCTGGCGGATGCGGATGAGTTCGCCGCGGCGGCGAAGATCGGCATCGGGGGTGTCGTAGATGACGTTGCTTTCGAGGACTCTGGGGTGGAGGATTTGAAAGCCGAGCGAGCGGAGGCGCGATTGCAGCGCGTTGAGATCCGGTACCGCCACCTTGATCTCATTTTCCTTGTGTACAGCCCCAACTGACATGCAGCCATAGTAGCAATGGTTGTGGTACTCTGCCATACGGAAGGCAAATGCGCCCGTAGCTCAGCTGGATAGAGCATCTGGCTTCGAACCAGAGGGTCGGCCGTTCGAATCGGTCCGGGCGCACCAAATA
>CANIFK010000183.1 GCA_947466555.1 Acidobacteriota bacterium
CGGCGGCGGTGTGCGACGGGGATATCGACGCGGCCGACCGGGCAACGCGGCGGCATGTGCGGCATCACTTGGAGGAGATTATGTACCGGTTGGAGCCGTTCTTCAGTTTGGATGCGGGGCAGATTGCGGCTTCGATGGGGAAGGGGAGATGACATGATACGGCTGGTTTGTAGCATGTTGTTGGTGGCCGGGATGGTTTGCGGACAGGCGTTGGCGCTGACGCCGGAGCAGACGCGGGCGTTTGAGATTGCGGTGATGGAGAAGATTGCCGACCTGGCGCTGATTCCGCCGCGATTGAATACCTCGCCGCTGCCGCAGTACGACTATGACCAGCTGGATTACGGGATGACCATCGGGATTGCGCGGACGCCGAAGGGGCGGCTGTGGGCGGCCTGGGTGGCCGGGGAGGACGGGCCGAAGGCGTTCTTCGTGTTGGCGTCGAGCGATGATGATGGCGTGACGTGGTCCAAGCCCCGGTTGGTGATCGACGGGCAATCGAAGAACCTGCCGATGTACCGGAGCGTGCTGGTGGGGAATTTGTGGACGGATCCGAATGGGAAGCTGTGGCTGTTTTTCAACCAGTCCATGATGCAGTTCGATGGCCGCAGCGGGGTGTGGGCGGCGGTGTGTGAAAATCCCGATGACCCGGAACCGCGCTGGGGCGCGCCGCGCCGCATCTGGCATGGGTTCACGTTGAACAAGCCAACGGTTCTTTCCTCGGGCGAGTGGTTGTTGCCGGTCTCGCTGAATCCGAAGGGGCTGGGCCCGTTTGAGGGGGCGTTCCGGGAGTTGGATCCCGTGCGTGGGGCGAACTGGTTTGTCTCCCGGGATCAGGGAGCCACTTGGACCCGGCACGGGCACCTGCTGTTTCCGAACGCCACGTGGGACGAGCACATGGCGGTGGAGCGGAAGGACGGCAGCCTGTGGATGCTGGCGCGGACGACGAAGGGGCTGATGCAGAGTACGTCGGCGGACCGGGGGAAGACGTGGACCACGCCCGCGGAGACGGCGATCGTGCATCCGGTGGCGAGGTTCCATTTGCGGCGGCTGGCTTCGGGCCGGTTGTTGCTGGTGAAGCACGGGGAGACGATTGGCGCGCACGAGGGGCGGAGCAAGCTGACGGCGTGGCTATCGGATGACGACGGGGCGACCTGGGCCGGCGGGCTGATGCTGGACGAGCGGACCGGGATCTCGTATCCCGATGGGTTCCAGGCGCCGGATGGCTCCATTTACATCTCCTACGACCGGAACCGGGCGGTGGATGGGGAGATTCTGTTTGCCAAATTTTCAGAGGAGGATGTGCTGGCGCGGGCCCTGGTTGTCCCGCGATCGCGGTTGAAGAACCTGATCAGCCGGCCGTTGAAAAAACGTCCATGATGACACGACGGGAAGCACTGTATCTGGCCGGCGCGATGGGCGCCGGGGCGCGGGAGCGGGACTGGGAGAAGGAGGCGGCGCGGGACGCGAAGCTGGACCGGACCTCGATTGCCTACGACGGGAAGAAGCCGAACAGCATGGTGTGCGACACGACGCTGCGCCAGTTGGCCGATGGGTCGTGGGTGCTGTACCTGCTGGCCGGCGGGGACACGGAACCTTCGCCGGAGAACTACACGGGGCTGGTGCGGAGCCGGGACCAGGGGCGGACGTGGACGCCGTTGGAGGCGGTGAACGTGGGCTTCCCACGGAGCGGGAAGACGATCGGCCAGGGGCCGACGGAGTTGATCGTGCAGGGCCGGCGGGCGACGATGTATTTCTCCACGCACTCGCACCATTGGCGGAACGATTGGCGTTCGTGGGTGATGTTCAGCGACGATCTTTGCAAGACGTGGAGCAAGCCCGAGCCGGTGCCGGGGCGGCTGCAGAACCGCACGTTCATCCGGAATCACATCGTGACGCGGGACGGGCGGATTCTGCTGCCATTCCAGCACTACATTGGGCCGGTTGCCGAGGCGGGGAAGGCGCCGTTGGATCGGGCGTTGACGAATCCACGGAACGGGGTTCTGATGAGCGCCGATAGCGGGAAGAGTTGGACGGAGCATGGGGACATCCGGATCACTACCGATGACACCTATTTCGGTTGGGCGGAGAACAATCTGGTGGAGCTGGCCGATGGGCGGATTGCGATGATCATTCGCGCCGACAAGCTGGGCGGGGTGCTGTACTACGCCGAATCGAAGGATGGCGGGCGGACGTGGCCGGAGTTCGCGGTGAAGTCGGCGATTCCGAATCCGGGGTCGAAGGCGACGCTGTATGGGCTGGGCGGGGACGCGGTGGCGATCTTGCACAATCCGAATCCGGCGCACCGGAGCCCGATGGCGTTGTGGATCAGCATGGACGGGATGAAGACGTGGCCGTACCGGCGGGTGTTGCAGGCCGAATCGGTGGACGGGCCGAAGGGGCGGATGAACTATCCGGACGGGTTTGTGAGCAAGGACAAACGCTGGCTGCACTTTGCGTTTGACGACAACCGGCACCGGGCGGTGCACTATAGCGCGCGGTTGCCGAAGCTATGATTCTGATTATCGATCTGGGGACGCAGAGCTTTCGGGCGACCGTGCTGGATCGGGCGGGGCGGCGCGTATGGGAGTTCTCGCGGCCGGTGGAGACCCATCGGGACGGGGTGATTGCCGAGCAGGATCCGCGAGTGTGGCGGGCGGCGTTGCAGGAGGCGCTGGCTGGGGTGGACCGGGAGTCGATCCGAGTGGTGGCGGCGACGGCGACGCTCTCCGGGCTGGTCTGCGTGGGGGCCGATGACGAGCCGATGCGGCCGGCGATTCTGTATGGCGACCGGCGCGCGGCGGGGCAGTTGGCGGGGATTGCCGCCAGCGCCGAGTACCAGGCGAGCCCGTTTCGCGCCTATTCCGGGGACTTTTTGCCCCAGTTACTGTATTTGCAGGAGGCCGAGCCGGAGAACTTTGCCGGGGCGAAATATCTGCTGGATGCGACGGGGTATTTGAACTATCTGCTGACGGGCGAGGCGACGCTGGACCGGTATACGACGTTCACCTGCTACGGCGACCCGACGGCGCGGTTCCCCAAAGTGGGGCGGATTGTGGAGCCGGGGGAGACGATCGGGCGGGCGCTGGGTTTTCCGGACGCCCGGGTTGTCAGCGTGAGTTACGACAGCGCGGCGGCCTATCTGGGGACGCGGCTGGTGGAGGCGGGGGAGGCACTGGATATTTCGGGTACGGTGACGTCGTTCGGGGTGTTGTGGGACCGGGAAATTGTGGACCCGGCGCGGCGGGTGTTTTCGATTCCGTACGGGGAGAAGTGGCTGGTGCGGGGATCGACGGCGATGTCGGGCGGGGTGTTGGAATGGGCGCGGGTGCAGTTGCTGGGGTGTACGTTCGAGGAGTTTGACGCAATGGTTTTGGCGACGCCAGCGGGGGCGAATGGCGTGACGTTTCTGCCGTTCCTGGCCGGGGCGCGGGCGCCGATCTGGGAGCCCGGGGCGACGGGTACGTTTCACGGGTTGACGGCGCAGACGACGCGGGCGGATCTGGCGCGGGCTGTGTATGAGGGGCTGTGCTTTTCTTTGCGGCACATTGTGGTGGTGATGGAGGAGTTGGGGGTGCGCGTTGGGGAGATCCAACTGGGGGGCGGGCTTTCGCGGAACGGGTTGTTGAACCGGATGAAGGCGGAGGTTCTGGGAACGCCGGTGCGGGCGCAGTTGGACACGGAGGTGACGACGCTGGGGGCGGCCACGGTGGCGGCGCGGGCGATGGGTTGGTTGGGGAGCGGGGAATCGTATTGCGCTGTGGGGGAAGTGTATACGCCCCAGGTGGCGTATAGGGAGGCTTTTGCACGGTATTTGGAGGTATTGGGACGGGTGATCCAGTAAATTTGGTCCCTGTTTCCGGGCGATGACGCCTCTGGGGTCATGTTGATTTCCAGGTTGATGTTGGCCTTGGTATTGGCCGGGCCGTTTGTATACGGGCAGTTGCCCTCGATTGCGGAGCGCGCGTTGAAGCGGCAGAAGCAGAAGGAAGAGAACGACGCGCGGCACGCTGCTGCCGTCGAGAAACAGAAGGCGAACGAAGAGGCGCGGCAGAAGGCGCGGGAGGAAGGCATCGCGGCCGGGCAGGAACGGCGGGCGAAGGCGGCCGAGGAGAACGCGGATGCGGCGAAGTTACGTGACGCTGCGGCGGCGCGGCGGTCGGCCTCGCGAACGTCCAAGCCGGACCCGAATGCCGAGCAGGGGGTGACGGGGCCGCTGCATGAGAAGTACATGAAGAAAGTGGTGTTTTTGAAGTCGGACCGGGTGTTGGAAGACGTGGTGGAGTCCGAGTTCACGAACGAGTTCACGCTGGGGCAGCCGGTGTATTTCCGGGTGTACATGGAGCAGACGGGGCCGAAGGCGCTGGTGAAGGCCGGGGCGGCGAATCCGCTGGAGGAGCTGGCGCTGGGGATGTTGTACTCGATGCGGATTACTGTGGACGGGAAGGCACCGATCGAGTTGAAGTTCACGGGTTTCAATTCCAAGTCGAACAATCTGAGCTGGACTAGCTGGCGCGGGTATTTCATCAAGGAACCGAACGCGGAAGTGACCAGTGATCAGGGCGGGGCGATCTTCCGCGAGTTTGTGGCGCGGGCATCGCATAAGGGGCTGTTGACGCCGGGGAAGCATTCGCTGAAGGTGGAAATTTATCCGTCCTATGATGTGCGGGACCGACCGAAAGTGGTTGGTGAGGTGGTGGGGAGCGGGGAAGTGACGATGAACGTGCCGGCTGGCGTGATTACGGCGTCGAACCCGGATTTGTGCATTTCGTATAAGCCGGTGACGCCGAAGGATGCGGCGTTAGAAGCGCAGATTTTGAAGACGGCGCAGGCGGTTTGGCCGGATAAAGTGAACCGGCCGGTGTATGTGCAGATGGCCTCGCCGGTGTGGCGGATTGAGCGTCATCCGGTGTCGGGGATCATCCTGCATCGGAAGATTGATACCGTCGTGGCGACGAAGGGGCCGGAGTATTGTGAGTTCCGGGGTTATCACTTCCAGCAGGTGTTTGAAGGGAATTCGTACGCGCCGGGCACGTTGTTGCATGCCGAGCGGAGCGGGTTCTTTATGCCTTGCGCTTGTTTGGCGAAGTAGTTCATCGCCGCGGTAGCGGCGAGTCCATTGTCTGGGGACACCCGGCCTACGCGCTTCGCGCTCCGGCCCGCGGGTGTCCCCGCGGGCAGTCTAGAGCGAGGTGAGGCGGCCGGTGGAGTCGCCGAGGTTTTCGGGTTTGACGCCTGCGTGGTCGAGGAGCGAGAGGTAGAGATTGGTCAGCGGGGTTTCCTTCGCGTAGCGGAGGTGGCGGCCCATTTTGAGCTTGCCGTTTGCGCCGCCGGCGACCAGGATGGGCAGGTCGTGGTGGGTGTGGCGGTTGCCGTCGGCGAGGCTCGAACCGTAGACGATCATCATGTGGTCGAGGAGGCTGCCGTCGCCGTCTTTGGTGGCGGCGAGCTTCTGGAGCCACTTGGCGAAGAGCGTCGCGTGGTACTCGTTGATCTTGGTCAGCTTCTCCACCTTTTCGGCGTCGCCGCGGTGGTGGGAGATACCGTGGTGGGCGTCGGGGACGCCGATTTGGCGGTAGGTGTTGTTTGACCCTTCGCGGCCCATCATGAAGGTCGCTACGCGCGTCGAGTCCGTTTGGAAGGCCACCGTCATGAGGTCGAACATGAGGTTGACGTGCTCTTCGAAATCGACCGGGATGCCTTCGGGCTTGTCCATTTCCGGGCGGGGGAGGGAGAGGGCGTTTTTCTCCGAGAGCTCGATGCGCTTTTCGATTTCGCGGACGCCGGTCAGGTACTCATCCAGCTTGCGCTTGTCGTTCGAGCCGAGCTTGGATTGGAGGGTGGAGGCGTCTTCGCGGACGTAGTCGAGGATCGATTTGCGGAAGGGGTTGGCGGATTGGTCGCCGGAGCCGAAGAGGCGTTCGAAGACCTGTTTGGGATTGACTTCCGGGGGGAGCGGGGTTTCGGCGGAGCGCCAGGCGATGGAGTTGGAATAGGCGCAGGAGTAGCCGGAGTCGCAGTTGCCGACGATGCGGCCGTGTTCGATGCCGAGTTCGAGGGAGGCGAAGCGGGTGGTGGTGCCGATGGACTGCGCGGCGACCTGGTCGGCGGAGATGCCGTTCTTGATGTCGGCACCGGCGGTCTTGCGCGGGTGGACACCGGTGAGGAATGTCGCGGCGGCGCGGGCGTGATCGCCGGGGCCATCGCCCAAGGCGCGGCCGTTGACGTGGGCGAGGCCGGAGAGGAGGAGCGTCCTGTCTTTAATAGGCTGGAATGGCGCGAGAACCCTCGGGAGTTCGAACGCGGCGCCTTCGGCGGTGGGCGTCCAGTGCTCCATGATGATGCCGTTGGGCACGTAGGCGAAGGCCATTCGCAGAGGCGCGGCTGACACCCTGGCGGGTGTCATTGCATCGAGAGCGGGCAGAGCGATGGCGGCACCAAGGCCGCGGAGGAGGGTTCGGCGGTTCATCGTCATTTTCGGTATTGGAACGGAAGGCTCTCGACGATTCCGTCAATCAGGGACGACATGCGGTAACCGTCTGAGGCCAGTTTATTACAGATCTTTGAGACAGTGGGGCGGTCGAACTTTTCCAGGCCACGGCCGAGGGCGTATGTCATGAGTTTCTCGGTCAGGCAGCGGGAGAAGTACTTGGGATCGGCCTTGATGAGAGCGCGGAGTTCGGCGGGGGTTTTGAAGGTTTTGTTGCCGGGGAGGGCGCCGCCGGGCTCGATGGGGAAGTTGCCATCTTTGGTGCGCCACTGGCCGACGGCGTCGAAGTTTTCCAGGCCAAAGCCGAGGGCGTCCATCTTGTTGTGGCAGACGGCGCAGGTGGCGTTGGCGCGGTGCTTTTCCATCTGCTGGCGGAGGGTGCCGGTGTTGCCGACCTCGCTGGTGTTTAGTTCGGGGACATTGGGCGGAGGCGGGGGCGGCGGGGTGCCGAGGATGTTCTCCATGATCCACTTGCCGCGGAGGACGGGGGAGGTGCGGGTGGGGTAGCTGGAGACGGTGAGGATGCTGGCGTGGGTGAGGACGCCGCCGCGGGTGTTATCGGGCAGGGTGACCTTGCGGAACTCGTCGCCGGTAACGTTGGGAATGCCGTAGTGGGCGGCGAGGGGCTCGTTGAGCCAGGTGTAATCGGCGTCGAGGAATTCGAGGATGGAGCGGTCCTCCTTGATGATTCCTTCGAAGAAGCGGCGGGTTTCCTGGCCCATGGCGGTGGCGAGGGTTTCGTTGAATTTGGGGAACTTTTCGGGGTCGGGTTTGTGGACTTCGAGGTTGCGAAGTTGGAGCCATTGGCCGCCGAAGTTTTCGACGAGGGCGGCGGCTTTGGGGCTGGTCATCATGCGGCGGACCTGGGCGCTGAGAACGGCGGGTTGCTGGAGATCGGCTTTGGCGAGCTCGTCGTCGGGCATGGTGCTCCAGAGGAAGTAGCTCAAGCGGGTGGCGAGTTCGGGGTTGGAGAGTTTGCGGGTTACGGGGCCGGCGGGCTCGATGCGGAAGAGGAAGTTGGGGGAGACGAGCATGGCCTGGAGGCTGTACTGGACGCCCTGTTCGAGGGGTTGGCCGGCGGCGATGGCGCGGGTGGTGAAGCTCGCGATTTTCGAGATTTCGGCGGGGGTGACGGGGCGGCGCCAGGCTTTGGGGAGGAGGTTGGCGGTGATCTGTTCGGCGCAGGCTGGGGTGGCTTCGCGGCAGGTGATTATGCGCTTGTGGGTTTCGGGAAGGCCGAGCCCGTCCTTGGCGAAGGGGCCGCGGACTTCGATGTAGTCGAGCTGGTAGTCGCCTTCGGGGCGGTTGAGGAAGATGGCGCTGAGCTTGTGTTCGCCGGGGGCGATGGCGGCTTTGTAGGTGAAGGCGCGGACGGCGGGGAGGATGGGGAGTTTGGCGGATTTGACCTGTTTGCCGTTGATGGCGAGGGCAACTTGGAGGTCGGGGCCTTCCTTGCGGCGATCGACGACGCGGACCTGGATCTCGTATTCGGCCCAGGCGGGGAAGGTGTGGATGGGGTTTT
This sequence comes from Acidobacteriota bacterium, assembly GCA_947466555.1. GTDB lineage: Bacteria > Acidobacteriota > Terriglobia > Bryobacterales > Bryobacteraceae. The sequence continues at coordinate 8,010 of CANIFK010000183.1, forward strand.
TGACCTTGTCGGAGGGGTAGCGGTTGAGGGTGGGCTTGCCGGGTTTGCCGGTGATGATGGCGAGGCGGGAGATGTTTTCGGCGGCGTTGAGGTACTTCTCCATGAGCACGGGGCTGAGGGATAGGACGTCGCCGATGTTGTCGAAGCCGTAGCCGGAGTCGTCATTGGGGAAGTCGGCGGCGGGCTGGAAATCGAGGCCGAGGAGGTCGCGGATGGTGTTGTTGTATTCGACCTTATTGAGGCGGCGGGCGGTGACGCGACCGGGTTCGGGGGTGGCTTTGGAGTCGTGGGCGATGAGTTGGGCGTCGACCCATTTGGTGAGGTTCTGGAGCTCGGCGGCGGAGGGGCGGGGAAGGCCGGGCGGGGGCATTTCGCCGTTGCGGAGTTTGTCGGCGACGTCCTCCCAGACGTTGCGTTCGGCGAGGGCTTCCTGGGGGGAGCGGAGGCGGGCGAGGTTGAGGTCGGCGTTTTTGAGTTTGTCGTTATGGCAGGCGACGCAGCGCTTGGCGAGGAAGGGGGCGACGTCCTTTTGGAACGCTTTCAGATGGGCGTCGTTCGACTGGGCCAGGAGGGGGAG
>CANIFK010000184.1 GCA_947466555.1 Acidobacteriota bacterium
AACGCGACATCATGCGCCTAAAGAAATTCGCCGCCAATCAAGGACCCTCCCAAGAGTCATTGAAAACAAACGAAGATCCCGAAACGCCGCCGCCAACGGAGACCGAAACCGCCGAAATCCCGGCTCCACCCCCGGCCCAAACCATCGTCAACAGCCCGCCCGCTGGCGAAATCCAGCCCGTAATGTAACCCCAAAATGCCCGGACCACACCCGAAGTGTGTCCAAAAATACTGCACGCCCAATACGCCGCGCCGTAATGACAACATCCCCCCGCCCTTCGCGCATTGTCCAGTGAATGCCAACCCCGGCCGAAATCGTCGAAGCTCTCAACACCGCCTCCCGACAGGCCGAGCAACTCGCCGCGACCGATGCCGCCACGCTCTCCCACCTCGCCAAAGCCAACTTCCTCTGCCTCGCCGCCATGCGCGCCGCCGCCCGCCCCGCGCTCCATCTCTCCCATCCCGAACCCACCACCGCCATCCGCCCCGGCCTCCCCACCCGCTTCTTTCTCAAGCGTCTGGAATCCGAATCCCATCCCCACCCCAACACCCCCACCGATCCAACCACCGCCCTCCGCGAATTCCGCCGCTCCCACGAAGCCGCCCTCGAACTCCTCGCCGAGTGCCGCCATCTCGACCTCAACAAAATCCGTTTCCGCTACCCCTTCGCCCCGTTCCGCTTCACCGTCGGCGCCGGCTTCTTAATCATCAACGCACACGAGCGCGCCCATCTCTGGCACCATCAGAAGCAGTGATCTCCCGACGCCAGACGTTGACCCTCTTCCTCGCAACTCTCCCAATCGCCGCCGGCCCGTTCGATAAACTCGCCGCCCGCTGGCGTTCCCGCATCACCGTCGTCCGCAACGGCCGCCCGCTCTACACCCGCCTCCGCCTCACCTTCACCGCCGCCGGCAGTTTCGTCATTGAGGAGTACGCCACAGGCGGCCAGCTCGCCTGGCTCTACAAAGGCACCGCCCGTCTGAACGACGCAAGCGAACTCTTCCTCGACGTCGCCTCCGTCACCGACCCCAACGGCGCCGCCGCCGATCCCGGCCGCGCCCGCTACGACGCCGGGGAAACCTACAACCTCGGCGCCGTCGAATACACTTCCGCCGCCCGCGTCCGCGTCGGCGCGCTCGAACTCCAGAAAGAGCTCGACTAGCGCGCCTTCATCGCGTACTTCACCACCATTCCCTCCACCGCCGTCACGTTGAACACCTGATCCGGCGTGACAAACTCCCACTGCTGCGTCAGGATGCCATCCGCGCCCACGTTCTCCGACAGCAGTTTTCCGTTGCCCAGCTTCTGCGTGACCTCCTCGATCGCCATCCCGCGCCGCAGCGCCGGCCCGTCGTTGCGCGGCGCGCTCTGCGGCTGCGGCGCCTGCCGCGGCGAAGTGTTGCTCATCCGCATTCCCAAATCCGCGTACTCCCGCAGCCAGTCGGCCAGCTGCTCCGGCATCACGTCCATCACGCTCACCACCCGGCGCAGGTTGAACCGCGAACCGCCGCGCATCCGCTTGTCCATCACCTCCTGCCGCTTCATCGCGCTCGCCGCCTCGGCCTGCTGCCGCGCAATCCGCTCTTCCCGGTACCGCCGCGACCGCTCCCGGTCCAAGTCCGCCTGAATCCGCCGCCGCCGGTTCGGATCGGTCTCGCGCCGCAAGTCCCGCTCCAGATCGTTCTCGTACCGCGACTTCGGCACGTACGTCGTCACCGACGTGCTCGTATCGTCGCCAAACGTGCCAAACCCGCCGCCGTCCAACTGGAACTCGATCAAGTCTTTCTTCACCACAATCGCCGTCACCGTCGCCGTCCGGTCGCGCGGAATCGATACGCCGAAGTTCTTGATCCGTTGCGAATACTGCTTCCAATCCATCGGGTCGTCGCGGTCCAGATTCAGGTCCACGCCGTGGTGCGACCCCGGCATATCGATCTTCAGCAAGATCTGCTTGCCCAGAAACGCGCGGCGCAAATCCGCCTCGCCAGCCTGCAACAACGCGCAGGCGGCCAGCCCCAGAAACAGTCGAACGGTCATGACTATATATTCCTACGCCGCACGTCCAACGGGGAAATGTGCCGTGCCGCCTGCTTCCCGGCGAGCTTCATCGTGATCGCGAACTCGGTCTGGATCAGCTCCAACACCCGCTCCACTCCCGCCGCCCCGAAGGCGCTCAACCCCCAGATATACGGCCGCCCGATGCCCACCGCGCTCGCCCCCAGCGCCAGCGCCTTGAACACATCGGTGCCGCGCCGCACGCCGCCATCGATCATCACCGGAATCCGCCCGTTGATCGTCTCCACAATCTCCGGCAGCGCCTCCAGCGTGCCCTGCAGGCTGTTCTCGCTCCGCCCGCCATGGTTGGAGACGATGATGCCATCCGCGCCGTTCCGCAAACAGTTCGCCGCGTCCTCGGCCGTCATGATGCCCTTGATGACGATCTTCATCTTCGTCGTCGCGCGCAGCCGCTCCACCAGCGTCCACGTCACCGCCCGGCCGCCGGGCTTCGCCAGCGCCGGATCGATGCCTTCGTACATCCCGTGCTCTTTGTAGTAATCGGCCTGCGTCAATCCGTGGCACGCCCGGCACCGCGCCTCCGTCTTCATTCCGCCGCGGTTGGCGGTCACGCGGTTGGAGGTGGTGGCCGAATCGACGGTGATCGCGAGCACCGTGCACCCCGCCTGCTCCGCCGCGCCGACGAGGCGCTTGGACACTTCAAACTCCGCCTGCGTGTAGAGCTGATACCACAGCGGCCCGCCGAACGCGGGCGCCACCTCGCGCACATGCAGCGACGCGTTGGTGGACAAAATCATCTGCGCCTTCCGCGCCGCCGCCCCCCGCGCCGTGGCCACTTCGCCTTCTGCGTGGAACGCCTGGTGAGCCGCGGCTGGCGCCACCCAAATCGGGTAGGCGTGCTTCTGGCCGAACAGCGTGACGGAGGTGTCGATGGCGTCGACCTCCACCTGCCGCCGCGCGCGGATCTGCCATTGCGAATAGGCGTTTTCATTCGCGCGCACCGTCCCGTCGTCATCCGCGCCGCCCATCAAATAGGCCCAGTGCTGCGACTGCACGTTCTTTTCCGCCAGCGGCAGGAAATCAAAAATGTCCAGCGCGTCCTTCGGCGACGAGAGCGCCTTGCGGGCGGGCTGGCCGCCCAGCTCCGCCGCCAGCGCCAGCAACGGCGACTGCTGCAGGTAACGCAAAAACAGACGCCGGTTCACGCCGCCACTCCCAGTTGGCGCGCCAGGTCGACAAAGTCCTTCGCGTAGATATCCATCCAGTCCTCTCCTCCCCGGTCGGCTTTGCCGCCGGGGCCATGCTCCAAGGGCCGCTCGACGAAAGCGGTCTTCAATCCCAGTTTCCGCGCGGCCTGCAAATCGCCCTTGTGCGCCGCCACCATCATCACTTCTTCCGGCTTCAGGTCGAGCGTCGCCGCCGCGCCCAGGTACACCGCCGCGTCCGGCTTGTAGGCGCGGTAGAGCTCGCCCGACAGCACGCAGTCCCACGTCAGTCCGCCGTGCCGGGCGAGATCGACCAGGAGCGAGATGTTCCCGTTCGACAGCGTCGCGCAGACGTACCGCCGCCGGAGCATCGCCAGACCGCGCGCCGAGTCCGCCCAAGGGTCCAGCCGGTGCCAGACGCGGTTCAGGTGGACTTTCTGTTTTTCGCTCAGCGTCTCGATCTTGTATTTCGCAATCAGCTCGTCCAAAATTATCCGGTGCAGCGTGTCGATATTGGTCCAGCCGAGCGCTCCATTGCGCACTTTGGCCATCGCAGGCTGATAGCCGGCGCGCCAGTCGTCGGCGAATTTTGCCGCGTCCACGCGCAACTCCATCGCGTTCGCTTCATGGATGACCGATTTTCTCCAATCCACAACGGTTCCAAAAACATCAAAGGTCAGGGCTCGTACGCCAGCAATGGACATGTCCCTGCCATAATAGAAGACAGAACGACCGAACGGGAAGGACTGAATTAGGGATGCCAATACCGGTGTCGCAGATGTGGACCGTCGCGACCTATGTGATCAAGCAGAAGTTGATGGGGCGCAAGCGTTACCCGCTGACCCTCATGTTGGAACCGCTCTTCCGTTGCAACCTCGCCTGCGCCGGTTGCGGCAAGATTCAGTACCCCGCGCACGTGTTGAAGCAGAACATGACGCCGGAGCAGTGTTTCAAAGCCGCCGACGAATGCGGCGCGCCCACGATCGCCATCCCGGGCGGCGAGCCGCTGCTGCACCCGCAAATTCACGAAATCATCGAAGGCCTGGTCGCGCGCAAGAAGTACGTCTACATGTGCACGAACGCGCTGCTGCTCAAAGAAAAGCTGCACCTGTTCAAGCCGTCCAAGTACCTGAGCTTCTCCGTCCACATGGACGGCCAGCGCGAACACCACGACTTTGCCGTTTGCAAAGAGGGCGGCTACGACGTCGCGCTGGAAGCGATTCGCGAAGCGGTGGCGAAGGGCTTCCGCGTCACCACCAACACCACGCTGTTCGACGGCACCGACCCGAACTCCGTCCGCGCGTTCTTCGATGAAATGATGGACGCCGGTGTGGAGGGCATGATGGTTTCGCCCGGCTACTCCTACGACAAGGCGCCGGACCAGAGCCACTTCCTGGGCCGCGCTCGGACCCGCACGCTGTTCAACACGATCCTCTCCAACCGCAAGGCGAACTGGCAGTTCAACATGTCGCCGCTGTTTTTGGAGTTTCTGATGGGCAAGCAGCAGTTCAAGTGCACGCCCTGGGGCATGCCCACCTACAACATCTTCGGCTGGCAGAAGCCTTGCTACCTGCTGCAGGACGGCTACGCCGATACCTACGCCGAACTGCTGGCCGAGACGAACTGGGACAACTACGGCACCGAATCGGGCAATCCGAAGTGCGCCAATTGCATGGTGCATTCGGGCTACGAAGCGTCGGCGGTGGATTACACGTTCGGGTCGCTGAAGGGGTTGTTCGCGACCGCGCGCGCGACGCTGTTCGGCAAGTACGAGGACAAGGCCGCGCTGGCGGCGTTGGATAAACACTTCAAGCATCCGGCTTCGGGCGCGCTGGTGCAGATTCAGGCGAAAGCGAAGGACGAGGTTCAGGTTTGAATCCGGACGAACTCGAAGTAGCACCTGGCTTCGCCCACGAAGAGTTGCAGGGGCAGGTGTGGGCGGCGGAGACCGAAGAGGACTTGCGCACCGGGTTGGAGAAGGCCTTCGACTATCGCGGCGACGTGACGGTGACGAAGAAGGACGGCACGACGGTGGAAGGGTATCTGTTCGACCGCAAGAGCGGCGTGACGTTGCACGACTCCTACATCCGCATCATGCCGCCGGGGACGACCGACCGGGTGAAGATCCGCTATTCGGAGATCGGCGGGGTGGCGTTCACGGGCCGCGACATGGCGTCGGGCAAGAGCTGGGACGCTTGGGTGAAGAAGTATATGGAGAAGAAGGCGGCCGGCGAGAAGAACATCGAACTGAAGCCGGAAGCGCTGGATTAGCGGAACTGGGTTGCGCCGATGGGTTCGCGCGCTTCGATGGTCAAGGCAGGACCGCCGGGGGGGCGCCCATGGCGGTAGTTTCGTTTGAACTGTTGCACGGGGTGCTGGAACGGGATGGCCCAACGCGGTGCGACGGGGCGTTCCGATTCGAACGCCTTGAAGGGGCCCAATCGCACGAGCAGCGTGCCTGACGGCCGCCCCACGTACTGGCAGTCTACGCTGAACGATGGCGCTGCGGAAGGGCGGCACCAGCCCACTCCGGGCAAGTGGGCGCCCTGCGTACGCGGTAACTCGTATTGCTTTCCGGGCGCGCTGAGGTCCTGCTCTTCGGCGAAGACCGTCGACCAGGGCCAGCCAGCCTTGAAGCGGACGATCCGTCTTTCCCATCCAGGGGGCAGTTTGCTGTCCAACTCGTTCCAATCGCCCGAGTCGCAGGTGGCTCTTCGCAGGACCCGCCACCAGTCGGCGGGCCAATAGACGGTGGAGGCGGCGAGCAGATAGAGCGCGGCGATTGCGACGCGGCCCGCGGTTTCGCGGCGGAACCGAGCCTGCCAGCAGACCACACCCGCGGCGCCAGCGAGCACGATCCAGAGCGCCGTCGCCTCCTCGCCCCACGGGCGGTTCGACGAGTAGTGGAGGTGCGGTACGAGGGTGACCACGAAGCATCCGAGGAGCATGAGCACCACGGTTTGGAGATTTCGGCTGACGCTCGCCAGCGCCGCGACGGGCAAAGCGCCGGCCGCTACCACGAGTACGGCGTTCCAGGTGAGTTCGAGCGCGTGCTCGTGGAGCGGAAAGCCGCGGAGGGCGACCGTGGCCCAATGGGTCAGCGCGAATGGCAGCACGGCGGTCAGCCCGAGCGTGAGTGCTTTGGCGAGCAGGAGGTCCCGGCTGCGCATCGGGCGCGCGCCCGGCCGCGGGCCGGCGAGGAAGAGCATGGCGGTAAAGAGCGCCAGTGCCGCGTGGGCGATGGCATCGGCGCCTTGCAGTCCCACATACTCGATGCGGTCCGCGAGGACTTGCAGGTTGATCCACCAACTCGCCGTGAGTGCCGCGAGCCACACGGCGGCGTAGGGCCAGGTGTGACGGAGGTCCGGCTTTACGATGTGCAGCACGAGATTCATTCGCGGATGCCGGTGAGTTCGATGCGCCGCTGGACGTGGGCGATGGGCTTGCGGAGATTGTAGAACACGCGGCCTTTGCGGTAGACGGACTTGCCGCCGGAGCCGCCTGCGGCCCGCGTGACTGGTGTGAGAGCGGGACCCAGCGCCCAAAGGTCCGGTGCGTAGGCGAGTACGGACGAGGAGTCCGGCGTTAGGTCCCCGGCGGACCACTGCGCGTCGAGGCGTGCGGCGAAGCCGGTGACGCCGTGGCAGAGGATTTGCAGGTAGCCATCCGACCAGGAGCGGCATCGGCCGTATCCGGGAATTTCGATCGATTCGCCGATCGCGGCCGGGAGTGTCAGCGGCGGTCCGTAGACGGTGATTTCGGCGGTGACCGAAGAATGGAGCGGATGGCGGAAGGTGACCTCGCGCGGGCCGGTGTCGGTAATGGGGCGGGGCGGGAGGAAGGCGGTGGCGCCGTGGACGGCGGTGATGACCGCGGTTTCGCCGGGGCTGAGCCCGGCGAAGCGGATGGAGAGTGTCTGGTCTGGCCGGCTTCCGGGCTCAACCGCCAGTTGCACCGCGTGAGTGGGCGAGAATGCGCGCTGGAAGGCGAACCACACCGGATCCGGCACCCAGATGGGGAGGGTGCGGAGGAGCAGCGTGAGCGCGATGACAACGATGCGGCCGGCGCGGGTGGCGCGGGTGCGGTACTGCCAAATGAGGATGGCGAGGAGGGCGACGATGTTGAGCGCGTTGGTGACGGTGTTCGCTACGAAGTACGTTTTGCCAGACATCGGATAGGCCTGGGTAACCAGGATGCCGGCGGCGAAGACGGCCAGTACCCAGAGAATCAACTGCTGCAGGTTGCGCGAGATGGCGGCCAGAACGGCGACGGGCAGGATGTAGAGCGCGATGATCATGGCGGCGTTCCAGGCGAGCGCGGGAAGATTCGCCGCGACCGGGAGGCCGTTGGCGGCGACGACGATGGCGTGCGTGGCGAGGATGGGGAGAAAGATGGCGACGGCGACGACGAGCGATTTTGCTCGGAGTAAGTCTTGCCAACGGAGCGGGCGGGCGAACCAGTAGGCTCGCTGGCCGGGGAGCGGTTCGCGCAGCCATAGGATGCCGGTGGAGATCATCCAGATCAAGAGGACCCCGGATTCCAACTCGATGAACGTGTAGCGCGGCTGGGGGGCAGATATTGTCCAGGTGGTGAGGAGGAAGAGGGCGAGCGTGGCGGCGAGGAGGGCCCAGGATTGGCGGAGGTCCTTGCGGGCGATGTGGAGGATGAGGCTCATTTGGCGTAGTCCTGCAGGCGGAGGCCGGTGAGGGTGAACTCGGTTTCGATGTTAGCGCGGGGATTGGCGATGGAGAGTTCGATGCGTTCTGTCGGGAGAAGGTCGTGGCCGGTGGGGACATAGCCGATGAAGCGTTCGACGGGGATGGGATGGGTTTCGAGGTCGAGCGGGGAGAGGGTGGCTTCGTGGACTTGCAGGGAGATGGCCCGTTCGCGGTCGGCGCCGGTGAGGAAGAGTTCGAGCAGCGGCTGGATACGGAAGGGCGCGGTGCAGCGGACCTTGAAGATGACGGCGGCTTCGGCGTGGCAGCGGCCGAGGCCGGGGATGTCGGTAATGGCGGTGGTGATGGGGACGATGCGACGGTTGTCGTAGAGCCTCATCTGGGCGCGGAGGCGGATGTTGATGGGGGCCCAGGCGGGGCGTTGGGCGAAGGCGGGATGGAGGGGGATTTGGAGCCAGTAGTTGTTGCCGGTGCCGGCGCGGCGGAGCGCGGGGGAGAGGAAGTCGACCTTGGCCATGCGCTCGCCGCCGACGTCGATTTCGAGTTGGTGAATGGGGCCGAGCGTGGCGAGTTCTGTATCGGTGATGCCGTTGACGCGGACGGGGAGGAATATGTGGCGAAGGGTGCCGAAGTTGTTGCTGACGGCGCTGGTGGGGAAGGGGCGTGGGGTGTCG
>CANIFK010000185.1 GCA_947466555.1 Acidobacteriota bacterium
CCCGACGCCAAAGAGTTCTGCGCCTGGGCCGGCAAGCGCCTGCCCGACGAACGCGAATGGGAAAAGGCCGCGCGCGGCGCCGATGGCCGCAACTACCCGTGGGGCAATAACGAAACGCCCGCGAACGCCAACGTCGGCAACAAAGGCCCCGCGCCAGTCGACAGCTTTGAAGCCGGCGCCAGCCCCTACAAAATCCTGAACATGACAGGCAATGTATGGGAATGGATTGACCATCCGCACACGCCCAGCGCCCAGGCCATCGCCAGCTTCGGCAAGCTCATGAAGCCCGCGCCCACCGCCAGTGAGCCGTGGCACTACATCAAGGGCGGTGCCTTTGACCGGACGCTGGCCGAAGGCGTGACCTACGAATGGTCCAGCGTTCCCGGGCGCTTCACCAGCCCCACCATTGGCTTCCGCTGCGCCATGGACGTCCCTGCCGGGAAATAAGCGGCGGACCCGTCGCCCGCCGCCCTAATCGCTACGCCTGCGCGGAGCGCCCCAACCCGCACTCGGCGTGAATCGCCTTCACCGCCCGCTCCAGGCCGTCGCGGCTAACCACCAGGTTGATAGTCAGTTCGCTCGACCCCTGCGCAATGGCGATAATGCTGATCCCTTCTTTCGAAACGGCGGTAAACACGCGTCCCGCCAAACCCGGCACGCCTCGCATCCCTTCGCCCACCACCGCCAGCAGACCGACGTTCTCATCGATCTCAAAGGGCTTGATATAGCCGTGCTGGATCTCCAGCGCCAGCGCCTCTTCCAGCCCCTTCAGCACACCCGGCAACTCGTCTTTCCGGACCAGGAAGCAGAAGCTCTGCCGGTACGATGAGCTCGACAGCGTCAACACTTCCGCGTTCACAATGTCCAAGGCGTCCAGCGCCCGCGCCATCACGCGCGTCCCGCTGATCGCCGCCGACGCCGGCTCCACCGACACCAGCGCCACATTCGCCATCGACGTCACCGCCCGCGCCCCGCGCGGCTCATCGTCGCGCAATGCCGGAACGATGTGCGTCCCCGGCGCGGCCAGGTTGAAGGAGTTCTTGCTCCACACCGGAATTTTCTTTTCCACCAGTGGCGCCAGCGTCCGCGGATGCAACACTTTCGCGCCGTTGTAGGCCAGCTCCGCCGCCTCCGCGTAGGTCACTTCGTCCAGCACGCGCGCGTCTTTCACCAGCCGCGGATCGGCCGTCATGATGCCATCGACGTCGGTCCAGATCCAAAGCTCTTCCGCATCCACCGCACTCGCCAGAATCGACGCGGAAAAATCGGACCCGCCCCGCCCCAGAGTCGTCGGCTTGCCGTCGGCAGTGGCGCCGTTGAAGCCAGTCATCACCGCAATCTTCCCCGCGTTCAGCAGCGGCAAAATCACCTCCGCCGCCCGCAGCCGCGTCACGCTCATAATCGGCGTCGCGTTGCCAAACACCGAATCGGTCACAACGACCTGCGCGGCATTCACTGCCTCAGCCGGCGTACCGGTTTCCGTCAGGTAAGCCGCAATGATCAACGCCGTCAGCCGTTCGCCAATCGCGACGGCCTCATCCACCGACCGCGGCGGCCGGTCGCCCAGCAGCAACATGCCCTGCGCAATCCGCTCAAATTCGCCAACCAGAACCCCAATGCCCGCCACCACCGCATCCGGTGCCGTCAGTAACTCGCGCGCCGTCGTCTCGTGACGATCTCGCAGCCCGGCGACATTCGCATCCACCGCCGCGCGGTTCCCATTCTCCGCCTGCCGCAGCGTCTCAAGCAGCAGATCCGTTACCTTGGACATCGCCGAAACCACAATCGCCACCGGCCGATTGGCTCTTTCGGCGGCCGTAATCCCAGCCGATACACGGATCCGGTCGGCACTCCCCATGGACGTACCGCCGAACTTCATCACGATCGAATTGCTCAACTCGTTACTCCCTTTCCATTCGAAGTCTTCTCCCGCACAATGCGCAGCACGGCCAGAATCACGCCTTCTTCGTCCAGCGCGCTCGTGTCCAGATAGATCGCGTCCTCGGCCTGTCGCAACGGCGAATCGGCACGCGTCGCATCGCGGTCGTCCCGCTCGCGAATATCGCGCAGCACTTGCTCGTAGTCCCCGCCCAGCTCCTCCACCCGCCGCCGCGCCCGCACCTCGGGGCTGGCGTCCAGGTAGATCTTCACCTGCGCCCGCGGATAGACCACCGTGCCGATATCCCGGCCTTCCATCACCACGCTCGCCTCCGCCGCGTACTCCTGCTGCTTCAGCACCAACTCGCGGCGCACGCCCGGAATCGCCGACACCCGCGAGGCCGCCTGGCTCACCACCGGCTGCCGGATCTCCGCCGTCACATCCCGGCCGTTCAACGAAACCCGCCCACCCGTCAACAATATCTCCGCGCTCTCCGCCAGCGGCACCAGCTTGTGATCGTCACTCGGGTCAATCCCGTTCTCCACCGCCCACAGCGCCACCGCCCGGTACATTGCCCCGCTGTCGACGTGCAGAAAACCCATCCGCTCCGCCACGGCCTTCGCCACGGTACTCTTGCCCGCCCCGGCCGGCCCGTCAATCGCCACAATGATTCGCTTTTCCATAAGGGTGGCTACTCGCCGCTCCCGCGCAAAGGGTTAACCGCGAATACAAACTCCGCCACCGGCGTCCCGCCCACCAGATGCTCGTCCACAATCCGATCGGCCACGTCCTTCGTCACCGAGTGGTACCAGGTGCCCTCCGGATAGACCACCGCGATCGGCCCCTGCTCACAGACGCGCAAGCAGTTGGCTTTCGTACGGAACGCGCAGTGGTCGCCGGCCATCAGACCCGCTCCGGCTATGCGCTTTTTCAAATGCTCCCAAACCTCGTTGGACTCCTCCTTCCCCGCGCACTTCGGCTTCGTCTGATCGGCGCAGAGGAAGATATGTCGAGTCAGCTTGCCAATCCCGAGATTGGCCGCCACGGTCGGCAATGAGGTTGGATCGTTCATGGGAGAATGTAGGAAGAGCGTTGCGCATCGGCGCGCACACTCTCTATTCTGACAAAGTGCCCCTAAGGCTCGCACCCAAAGCCTTCGACGCGATTGTGGAACGCGCCGTCGCCAATATTCCCGGCCGCTTCCGCGCCCGCATGCGCAATCTCGTCATTGTCGTGCAACCCGTTGGGCCCTCGCCCGATCTGCTCGGCCTCTACGAAGGCCGGCCGGTAACAGAGCGCTCCGCTTCCGATCCCATGCTTGAAGGACCCGACCGCATCCGGATCTTCCAGCGCCCCCACGAAGAGATGGCCCGCAACGCGGCCGAGCTCGAACGCATCGTTACCGACACCGTCTGGCATGAAATCGGCCACTACTTCGGCCTCTCGGAACGCGAAATTCACGCCGCCGAAGACCGCCGCGAACGCCTTCGTCCGCTCCGTCAGGCAGCCCGGCTTGCCAAATCCACCAGAAATAGGTAGACTTAATAGTTGCGGACTGGTTCCGCACGCGCTTAGGGTGTGCATTACCCCCCTCCTGCCCCCCGTAAGTAACAAGAATCCAATAGAACACCTGAAGAGGTTAGCGATGTACGCAGTGATCGAAACTGGCGGCAAGCAGTACCGCGTTGCTCCCGGCACATCTTTGAAGATCGAAAAGCTGGTGGGTGAACCCGGCGCCGATATCACGTTCGACAAAGTCGTCGCCGTCGTCAATGACGCTGGCGAACTCACCACTGGCCAGGACGCCGCTGGCGCCAAGGTCAACGCCAAGATTGAAAGCCACGGACGCGCGGAAAAGGTCCTCGTCTTCAAGTTCAAGCGGAAGAAGCAGTATAGAAAGACCCAGGGTCACCGTCAGGGCTACACGCAAGTGATGGTCACCGGGATTCAGGCGTAAGGACAAACAGTCATGGCATCGAAAAAAGGTTTAGGCTCTACTAAAAACGGGCGCGATTCCAACGCGCAACGGCTCGGCGTGAAGCGTTTCTCCGGCGAGATCGTCACCGGCGGCTCCATCATCATTCGGCAGCGTGGGACACCCTACAAGGCTGGGGAAAATGTCGGTCGCGGCTCCGACGATACTCTCTACGCCCGCGTCGCCGGCACTGTCGTTTTCCGCGATCGCGGCCGGATGGGCAAGTTCGTTTCCATCCAGGCGCTCGCCAACTAATAGAATCTTTTCGAAAGTTCCTTTGTAAGCCGCCGCAAAACGGCGGCTTTTCGTTTTGGTGTCTCTCTATGTTTATCGATGAGGTAAAGATCTACGTGAAGGCTGGCGATGGCGGCAATGGCTGCGTCGCCTTCCGCCGCGAGAAGTTCGTCGCCAAAGGTGGTCCCTCCGGGGGCGATGGCGGCCGTGGTGGCGACGTGGTCATTGTCTCCTCGGAGCACTACAACACACTGCTCCACCTGCGCTATAACCCGGAACACAAGGCCGAGCGTGGTGGCCACGGTGAAGGTTCAAACCGGACCGGTGCCGATGGCGACGATCGCGAAGTAAAGGTGCCCGTGGGAACGGTCGTCTACGATTGGCACACCCACGAGCAGCTTTGCGACTTAAACGCGCCAAACCAGCGATTCATCGTCTCAAGAGGCGGTCGTGGTGGCAAAGGCAACGCCCGTTACGCCAAACCCTGGCACCAGACGCCGACAGAACACGAACCCGGCTTCCCGGGCCCGGAACTCACCCTCCGGCTGGAGCTGAAGCTACTGGCCGATGTGGGGTTGGTCGGGTTCCCTAACGCCGGAAAATCCACGCTCATCTCCCGCATCTCCGCCGCCAAGCCCAAGATCGCCGATTACCCCTTCACGACCCTGGAGCCGAACCTGGGTGTGGTTCAGTTGCCGGAGGACCGTACGTTTGTCGTCGCCGATATCCCGGGCCTCATCGAAGGCGCCAGCGAAGGCCACGGCCTGGGAACACAGTTCCTCCGGCATATCGAACGCACCCGCCTGCTCATCCATATGGTGGATGTCAGCGACATCACTGGCCGCGACCCCGGACACGATTTCGATGTCATCTGCAACGAACTCACGAGCTATTCCGAGGAACTCGGCGCCAAGCCGATGATCGTAGTCGCCAGCAAAATTGACGCCGCGCAGGACCCCGCCCGCATCAAGGCCGTTCAAAAACTGGCCAAGAAGCACAAACTGGAGTTCCACAAGATCTCCAGCGCCACCGGGGAAGGCCTGGAAGAACTCAAAGAGGCCATCGCCCTCCGCCTCGCGCAAACGCCCCGCGAAGCGCCCTCAGAAGCCTAAAAAGGCTCCGTAAAAATAGATCCGCCGGTCAGGAGAGTCTCGCTCCTGGCCGGCGGGGCGCAGTATCTTATTTCGTCTAGCAAGTCAGCGTGAATCGCAGTCTTGTCAGTTTAGTGACGGGACTTAGGTTCCCGTTACTTATTAAAGCGACAAAACTCGAAAAATCGTTGCACGCAACACGAAAAAAATCTGTTTGTTACAAAACCCCTTAGTCGTTGGGGGCGGAAACAACCTTAGGCGCGAAGTTCCGGCCGGCTGCGAAGAACTGCTGGCCGGACAAATTCTTGTACACGCCTCCGGCGATCTGGGCCGCCACAGGGCCGTTCACAGCCTTGCCGCCAGTCAACAGAACAACCACAACCAGCTTGTTGTTCCCGACTTCATTGAAGCTGCCAAACCATCCCAGATGAGTCGGCGTCGCGCGGTCCGTGCAAGTCCCCGTCTTGCCCAAGATCGGCTCATTCGGGTCATAATGCGCACGCCGGGCCGTACCGAACTCAACGGCGCCCATCATACCGGGTTTGATCTCAGGAATTTCGTTGCCAAAATCCAACTGACGCTTCACACGCGGCTGGAACCGCCGCAGCTCTTCGGTAGAACGCGGATATTGCAGGTGGTACATCGTTCCACCGTTGGCGATCGTAGACAGCAACGACGCCAGCTGCAGCGCGGTTAACTGGATGCCTTCGCCAAAGCTGGTCATCATGCCCACTCCGCCAAACTTCGGCGGCGCCTCGGTCAAGGAACCAGGGCTCTCTCCATCGATGCCCAAACCGGCCCGCTCACCCAATCCTAGCTGCTTGGCGTACGAATGGACTTTCTCAAAACCGAGCTGCTCACCGACCTTCGCGAAGTAATAGTTATTCGAAGTCGCCAGCGCCGTCGTCAAATCAATCGTAGTCCGCCGCCCCAGACGAATCTGGGTCTCCCGGTCCACAACGCCTTCATGCAATCCGGCAAGCGCGCACACTAACTTAATCGTCGAACAAGGCTGAAACCCGCTACCCAAGGCCAGCTTCTGGTTCACAATCGTCAAAATCCGTCCCGTTTTCGGGTCTGCAACTACAACGCTGCCGTTATACGGCCCAAGAGCGTTCACCGCGGCCTGGCGAATCGTCAGGTCCTCCCCGGCGATATCATCTCCCATCGTGGAGTCAGCAAAGGTCGGCTCTTTCCAAGGACCGCCGGATACGGTGCCCGCTCGTCCAGTCCGAGTCCGTGCCAAGGCGCGCTTCTTAGACGCAACCGCGGGAGCCCGCTTGGTTGCCGCCGCCGTCTTCACCACCGCCTTCGTCGTTTTCGACGTTACGGTCGTCTTCTTGCGAACCGGCTGCCGCTTCGAAGGAATCGCCAGCGCGGGAATCGCGAAAAGCAAAACCACCAACCCGGCCAGTACCATCCGCCAGCGCGCCGTGAGAACACTCAAATCTGTCATCAAAACAAAATCCTTCCTTGCATTGTTCCGGACTTGAGACCCGCCCATTCGTACTACGAACCCTGTGTCTTGTTGCCTGCTATTTTGACCGACTCTAGTACTAGTAGTCAACCAAAAAACGCCCTAGAAACTACTTCGCGGTGGCGTCGCTTACCTATTGTATCGACGCCACTTGCGGCCACCATTAGGAGGATATTCGTGTTACCAGGATAAACCTAGGCAGCCGTCCATCCACCGTCGATCGAAACTACGCTCCCATTCACAAATCCAGCTTCGTCAGAAGCCAGGTACAGCGCCAGGTTCGCGATCTCTTCGGGCTTCCCCAGCCGCCCGATCGGCTGCCGCTGGTTCAACTCCGCCCGCACTTTTTCCTTCTCATGCTTGTGGTACTTCTCCAGATACCCCTCCACAAACGGCGAATCCACCGTCCCCGGGCAAACACAGTTCACACGGATCTGCGTCGGATAGTCCACCGCCAACTGCCGCGTCATCGCCACAACGGCGCCCTTGGTCGCGCAATACGCAAACCGCTTCTTCACCCCAATCAACCCCGCCACGCTCCCAATATTCACAATCCGCCCCGACGACTTCAGCAAATGCGGCATCGCATACTTGGTCACCAGGAACGGCCCCGTCACGTTCACGCGCATCAGCCGCTCGAAATCGGCGGTCTCGGTATCTTCCACCGTGCCAACCAACCCAATCCCGGCATTGTTCACCAGGACGTCCAACCCTTCCAGGCCGGCGAACAAGTCCCGAATTCCAGCCTCATCGGTGACGTCGCACCGCACCGCCCGCGCCCCGGGCAACTCCGCGGCCAGCTTCTCGGCCCGCGCCATATCAATATCGGCAATCAGCACCGTCGCGCCCGCAGCCGCAAACACGCGACTGGTCGCCTCCCCGATACCACTTGCACCGCCGGTCACCATCGCGACCCGGCCATCCTGACGAAAAGGTGTAGTCATTTCTCCACGATTGTATCGAAGCCGCGCTAGAATGTACCTCGTTCCCGGTAACCGCCCCAAGGAGCCTTCCTCGTGAGCCAGAAAAAACACGTCCCCTACGTCCCGATCGACCGAAAAATGACGGAGTTCTCCTACTTCGCCGTCGGTCTCGGCCTCCTGATGAGCGTCATCCTTGGCGCCGCCAATGCCTATCTCGGGCTGAAGGCGGGCATCACCATCGCCGCCACCTACCCGGCCGCCGTCATCGGCATGGCCCTCCTCCGCTTCAAGCGCGGCACCATTCTCGAAGAGAACCTCGCCCGCACCGCCGGCTCCATCGGCGAATCCATCGCCGCCGGTGCCATCTTCACAATCCCGGCATTCGTCATCTCCCGCGCCTGGCCCGTCTTCGACGTCGAACACGGCTACCTGAAATCCACCGCCCTCATGCTCGTCGGCGGCGTCCTCGGCGTCCTCTTCGTCTCCCTTGTCCGTCGCGTCATGGTCGAAGACGACGACCTGCCCTTCCCCGAATCCGTCGCCGCCGCCGAAATCCATAAGGCCGGCCAATCGGCTTCCAAAGCCGCCAAATTTCTCTTTATCAACATGGCCACCGGCGCCGGCGTCTACATCCTCGGCGTCATGAAGCTGTTCGAGCCCGACCGCAATTTCATCTTCCACATCGGCAACCTCGGCCGCACCACCGTCAAGCTCGGCTCCGATCAGCGCGCCCTCAATGTCGGCGGCGTCACCATGGCCGCAGCACCCACCATCAGCCCCGCCTACATCGGCGTCGGCTACATCATCGGGCCCAAACTCGCCGCGCTCAACTTCTCCGGCGGCGTCCTCGCCTGGGGCTTCCTCATTCCGATGCTCATCTACTTCCTCGGCGACGACCTCCAGAAATTCCTCCCGCCCGGCGCCGCCGAAGGCGATTGGCAAGCCCTCGCCGCCGCAGTCTGGCGCTACATCGTTCGCCCCATCGCCG
>CANIFK010000186.1 GCA_947466555.1 Acidobacteriota bacterium
ACTGCGTGATGGCCGCCGCCGGCTGGTCGCCCAGCGCCAAACCCAGATTGTTCCGCGCCGTCTCCGATGCCGGATTGAGCTCCAGCGCGCGGCGGAACTGTTCGGCGGCTTCGGCCTTCCGGCCCTGCATCATCAGGTTATAACCAAGATTGTTGTGCAGTTGATCCCGCCCCGGGGCCCGCTCCAAAGCGCGGCGATGCAGTGGCTCGCCTTCTTTGTAATTGCCCAACTCGTCATTGGCAATTCCGGCCCAGGAGAGCACGTTTGCCGACCCGTTTGGCTGCTTCCGCAAGAAAGACTGCAGATGCATCAGCGCTTCCGAGCCGCGCGACACACGGATCAACGAACGACTCAACGCCGTCACCGCGGTTTCCGATTCCGGGAACCGCTCCACGGCCAACCGCAGATGCTCCAGTTCCAACTCCACGTAGCCGCCCTTGCGATACTCCTCGGCCAACTCCACCCGCACCCGTACGTTCTGCGGCTCCTCAGCGATCTTCTCCCGCAACGCCCGCACCCGCGGGTTCCCTTCCCCGGCATCGACGGCGTTCAGGATCTGCCGCTGCATGACCGGCTGCATGGTGTTGGACGGTACGGTGACGCGGCTCGTGCGATTCTTATTCGCACAACCGGTCAGCAGCACGCCCGCCGCCATCGCTGTCATCGCCAGCCGCATCAGCTCTCCACCGTGTGTTTCGTAAATTCCAGTTGATCTCCAACCAGCGTGCCCGTCAAGGCCGCGTGGCCGGCTGGGAGTTCCAGTACCGAATGCGCACGGAAGCACACCGACATGCGCGACTTCTTCATATTGTCCCGGATCTTCAACACTTTCTTCTGCTTGCTCAGGTAGAGGACGTCGATCGGGAATTTCATCCCAAACGTGTGCACCGCTTCGCAGGGTACAATCCAAAGCCCTTCCCCCGCAGCAAGATGAGTATGTTTTAACAAACCGGTCCGTCGCTTCTGACTCGTGTCCGCCATATCGGCATTCGTCGCCACAACGCTGTTTCGATTGGTGTTTTTTATCAACAGTTTGACTGTCACTACGCTGTGGGACCCCTATTCAACCCCACCCCTATGATTTTGTTGCGCCGGGGTGAGGAACTTTCCAACCGTGTAAGGGTTTAGACTAACGAATTGGCTATGTCCCTGCAATCGACTATTTTCCGGCTGGGGATTTCCGGCATCCTCCTTGCCTCCGCGGTCTTCGCCCAAACCACCGGCGCCACGTTTGGTACCGTCGTGAATCTGGGCGGCACGCCGTCCGATATTGTGCTGGACGAAGTGCGCGGCCGCATCTATTCGGTGAACTCGACGGCGAACCGCGTCGACGTGTTGAGCCTGAGCGAACGTAAAGTCATGAAGAGCATCGTGGTGGGCAACTTCCCGCTGGCCGCCGCCATCTCTCCGGACAACGCGTACCTCTACGTCACCAATACGCAGAGCACCGGGCTGAGCGTTATCGATCTGGGATCGGATTCGGTGGTCAATACCGTGAGCCTGCCGGCGAAACCGGAAGGCGTCGCGGTCGGCGCCGATGGCCGCGTCCTCATCACCACGCAGGGAACTGGTACCAACAACGCGCTGAACACGCTGCTGCTGTTCGACCGCACGCAGAGCTCCGGCCAACAGATCTTCTCGATTCCGAATCCGCCGACGATCAGCACGCCGGCGCCGCTGCCCGCTGTCTTCGCCGGCCGCCCGGCCACGGCCTTCCCGGGCCGGCTGACCACGACGCCCGATGGCAACTTCATCGTAGGCATGGTGGCGATCAACCAGAACGCGAATACAGCCCAGACGACGCTGTTCGTCTATGAAGCCGCCTCCGGCACGGTGATCCGCAACCGCACCGTTACTGGTCAGTCGACTGTGCTTTCCATGTCGCCGGATGGCAGCAAGTTCATGGCCGGCTCTACGCTCTACGACACCGCCACGCTGGCCGTCGTGGCGCAGATGAGCACCGCCAACTTCCCGTTCTTCGTTGGGAACGGAAACAATCCGGGTTTCAACGTCCAGCGTAATCTGGGTGGCAGCGCGTATTCGCTGGACGGCAAGACGCTGTACAGCGCCTTCAACACGGCCGCGACCACGGCACGTCCTGTTTCCAATGTTTTATACATCGGCGGTTCGTCGAATCTGGGCGTTCGCCTCGGACTGCGCTTGAAGGAATCAATCCTCGGCGCCATGGCCAGCACGAAAGACGGCAACAATGTGTTCGCGATCTCTGAATCCGGACTCCTTTTTCTCCCCGTGGGCGCGCTCTACGACTTCCCGATCCTGCAACCGGAGACCACGCAGGTCTTCCTGGCCGTCGATAACTGCAACAAGGGTGTCGCCAAAGCGGCCGTCAAAATCGCCAACCTCGGCAAAGGCCGCCTGACCTACAGCATCCCCAATACCACCACCGCGCTAGTCATGCAGCAGTCGAGCGGTGTGGCGCCGTCTACGATCACCTTCACCATGGAACCGGGCCGCAGCGGCGTGGTCCGCCAGCCCGGTACGAACCTCTTCACCGGCGCGGCAGGCAGCAACGGCGCCGCCGTCAACATCACGCTACAGTCGCTCGACGCCATCAATTTCCCCAACGTCATCCGCGTGTATATGAACTACCGCGAGAAGGATCAGCGCGGCGTCATCTACCCGCTTCCGGTCACGTTGAACAACGCCGAAGGCCTGTACGATATGGTGCTCGACAGCAAGCGCGGGCGCATCTATATCTCCAACTCCGGCTTCAACCGCATTGAGATTTTCGACACCAAAGCGCAGCAGTTTCTGGCTCCGGTCGAAGTCGGCCAGCTTCCCCACGCTCTCGCCATGACGCCCGACGCGCAGACGCTCTACGTCGGCAACACCGGCGGCGAATCGATCGATATCATCGATCTCGAAACCATGAGCCTCACCGGGAAAGTAGACTTCCCCGCGATCCCGCGCATCGGCCAGCAGGCGCCGGTCCGCCCCATTGCCATGGCCTACGGCCTGTCCGGATTGCAGTTCATGATGTCCAACGGCAGCTTCTGGCGCGTCATCGGCAATCAGGCCACGGTCCGCCCGGCCAATAGCATCACGCCGGTTACCATCGGCGCGCCGATCTCGATGGTCGCCTCCCCGGGTGGTGAGTACATTCTCACCATGGCGGGCAATGCGAACGCCTATCTTTACGACGCCATCGCTGATTCCTATACCGCCTCGCGCCAGTTGTACGATCAGGCGCCGGTCTCCTACTTCGGCCCGGCCAGCAGCGGCCCGGCGGGCTCGTTCTTCCTGGCCAACGGCCTGATTCTCAGCCCCTCGCTCGCCGTCATCGGCGGCACGGAACGGCCGGGCGTCACCCAGTTCGGCGCCCCAGCTGCGCCCGGCCAACCGCCCACGCAGACCATCGTCTCCAACGGCCAGCGCAACGTGGCCAGCGTCTACGCGATGAACGAAAACGTCTTCCTCCGCATGACCACGCCGGTGCGGCAGAATCTGAATTCGGTCACCCGCGACGATGCCCGCGCGACGCTCGAAATGGTCAACATTCAGACCGGCTCGGAAACGGTCATCGCCGTCGCCCCTGAAAATCCGCAGTTCAGCGTTTTCGGCGCGGCCCGCGTCAACACGCCGGCCCGCCAGATCCTGGTCGACGATCAGAACCTGGCCTACTCCATCGGCGTTAGCGGCCTCAGCGTCATCCCGGTTTATCCCACTGGCACCGCCCCGCGGCCGACGATTACCGCCGGGAACCGCGGCATCGTCAACAGCGAAGACGGCACGCCGAACCTGCGCCCCGGCGGCTTCGTCACCATCAACGGCAACCTGCTGGCCAACGCAGCTACCGCCACCACCCTCCCGGCCCCCACCGTCCTGGGCGGCTCCTGCGTGGTGATGAACGAACTGCCGCTGCCGCTCATCCAAACATCCAACGGTCAGATCTCAGCGCAGATCCCGGAAAACCTGCCCCCGGGTCCGGCTGTTGTGCAAGTGCGCTCCATTCTGCGCGCGGAACAGAGCGATCCGGTTGTAGTTACCATTCGCCGTTAGCGGCGATCTGATAGCCTTGTTTCGGCTCCGGTATTCCGGAGCAGGAACACTATCTATGTACAAATTCCGCTCCCTGTTGGCAGCGATCGCCTTCACGATGCTTGGGTTCGCCCAGTCGGATCGCGGCACGATCACTGGCACTGTCGCCGACCCCGGTGGCGCACTCATCCCCAATGCACAAGTCCTGATTGTCAATCAGGGCACCGGTGTCCGGTTGGAACTGAACACCACGCAGACCGGCGCTTTCTCGGCGCCCTATCTCAGCGCGGGGCTTTACGACGTCTCCGTCGAGATGCAAGGCTTCCGCAAGTCGCTGCAAAAAGGCGTCCGCGTGCAGGTCGCCCAGACCGCTTCGGTGGACATTGTTCTCCAGCTCGGCACCGCCAGCGAGTCCATCTCGGTCACCTCCGAAGCCGCGTTGCTCACCACCGATAGCGCCGCTGTCTCCACCACCATCAACCGCGAACAGCTGAATCAACTGCCGCTGAATTTCGCCATCGGCCAAGGCGCCATCCGCAACCCGCTCAGCTTCACGCAGCTCTCCCCCGGCGCCTCCATCAACGGATGGAACAACATCAAAGTCAACGGCGCGCCGGCCGGCACCTTCAAGATCATCTTCGAAGGACAGGACACCACCAGCGCCCTCGACGGCCGCGTGTCCGACGAGTCGCAGGCCTCCGTGGAAGCGGTCGAAGAGTTCACGCTGCAGACATCCAACTACTCCGCCGAATTCGGCCAGGTCGGCGGCGGGCTATTCAACTTCACCTCCCGCTCCGGCACCAACAACTTCCACAGCTCCGTCTACGACTACTACGTCAACGAAGCCTTCAACGCCGGGATCCCCTTCACCAACCGCGGTGACAACAACCTGGTCCGCCCCCGCGCCCGCCGCAACAACTACGGCGCCACCTTCGGCGGTCCCATCGTGATCCCGAAACTCTACAACGGCAAAAATCGCACGTTCTTCTTCCTCAACTATGAGAAGTACCTGAACAAGGAAGGCAAGTTCGATGGCTACGGCACCGTGCCCACCGACGCCTACCGCAACGGCGACTTCAGCCTCGCCCGCACCGACCGCAACCTCGGCACGGACGGCCTCGGCCGCCCGATTCTCGAAAACACCATCTACGACCCACGCACGAATCGCACCGGTCCGGATGGCCGCGTCTACCGCGACGTCTTCCCCAATAACGTCATCCCCACGTCCCTGCTCGATCCGGTCGCGCTGAAGATTCAGGCGCTGATTCCCAAAGCCATCAACAGTGGCTTGATCAACAACTTCGAGCGCCGCTACAACTTCCGCAAAATCCAGGACATCCCCAGCGTGAAGGTGGATCACAACTTCACCAACAACACCAAGATCGCCGGCTACTTTTCCATGGAGCGCACCGATAAGGACAACGGCCAGGAAGGCCTGCCCGATCCCATCAGCGCCCGCCGCGATCAGATCATCCGCTCCTACACCACGCGCGTGAACTTCGATACTTCCATCCGGCCCACGCTGCTCCTCCACATCGGCGTCGGCTATCAGCGCTATCACAATCCTGATGCCGCGCCCGACGTCATCAGCACCTTCGACGCCGCCGGCCAGCTCGGCTTGAAGGGCGGCTTCATGGCCGGCTTCCCGCGCATCACCGGTCTCGGCGGCGCGCAGGGCGGCCTCGGCTTCGACATCGGCCCCACCAACCGCACGCTCTACCTGCAGGACAAGCCCACCGCCGTCGCCTCGTCGGTTTGGATCAAGGGCAACCACTCCTACAAGTTCGGCGGCGAATGGAAGTTCGATAACTTCACCAACCGCTCCACCGGCAATGTCGCCGGCACCTACGCCTTCGGCGTCGCCCAAACCTCCATGCCCGCACTGCAGGGCGTCGCACTGAACGGCGGTAACGCCGGGTTCAACTACGCCAGCTTCCTGCTCGGCTACGCCGGCAGCGCCAGCGTCTCCAACCCGCAGGACCCGCAGTATCGCCGGCCCACTTGGGGCTTCTTCGTCCAGGACACCTGGCGCATCAATCGCAAGCTGACTCTCGATTACGGCATCCGCTACGACGTCCAGCCGGCCTCCACCGAACTGCATGATCGCATTTCGATGTTCGACCCGACGGCCAAGAATCCGGCCGCCGGCAACCTGCCCGGCGCCACGCGCTACGCCGGTACCGGCAACGGCCGCTGCAACTGCGACCTCACCAAAACCTACCCCTTCGCCTTCGGCCCGCGTCTGGGCATGGCCTACCAGTTCGCGCCCAAATGGGTGGCGCGCGCCGGTTTCGCCATCAGCTACGCGCAGGTCGCTAACTTCGCCTACATCGGCGGTGGCAACTCGCTCGGCATGGGTTTCAACACCATCAACTTCTCCAACCCGGCCTACGCCGAACCGGGCGTAACGCTCCGCAACGGCCTCAGCTATAGCCCCAGCGAACTCACCTTCGCCAGCTATGACCCCGGCATTCGTCCCTCGAACGGGCAGATCAATTCCCCGCCCGCGCTGCTCGATCCCAACGCCGGCCGCCCGCCGCGGATGGCCAACTGGAACATGAGTCTGCAGCGCGAATTCGGCGAGGGCCTCGTCGCCGAAGTTGCCTATGTCGGCAACCGGGGCGTCTGGTTCCGTGCCGATGGCCTCAACGACTACAACGGCCTCACCGCCTCCCGGATCAAGACCTTCGGCCTGGACATCAACAACGCCGGCGATCGGACCCTGCTCAACTCCCGCATCGATTCGGCCGCCGTCGTCGCCCGTGGCTTCAAGAAGCCCTACGACAGCTTCGCCGGCTCCAACACGCTGGCCCAGTCCCTGCGGCCGTTCCCGCAGTTCGGCGGTCTCGGCAGCCTCTGGGCGCCGCTCGGCAACACCTGGTACGACTCGCTGCAGATCAAGGTCACCAAGCGCTACTCGCGCGGCCTCACCAGCACCATCGCCTACACCTGGTCCAAGAATCTGACCAACGTGGAAACCCAAAGCGGCGGCATCGTGCCCACCAACGACGTCTACAACCGGCCCAATCAGAAGACCTTCTCGGT
This sequence comes from Acidobacteriota bacterium, assembly GCA_947466555.1. Taxonomy (GTDB): domain Bacteria; phylum Acidobacteriota; class Terriglobia; order Bryobacterales; family Bryobacteraceae. The sequence goes on from CANIFK010000186.1 coordinate 7,045, forward strand.
CAACGATCAGCCGCAAGTGCTCGTCGTCGGCTTCAACTACGACACGCCGAAATGGAATAAGAACTGGGCCACCAAGGCCTTCTTCAGCGGCTGGACCCTGGGCGGCATTCTGCGCTATTCCAGCGGCTTCCCCATCCAGGCGCCGAACTCGAACAACGCGCTCGCCAGCCTGCTCTTCCGCGGCACTCGCTACAACCGCGTGCCCGGCGAACCGCTCTACCTGATGGACCTCAACAACGGCAAGAGTATCGACCCCTTCAAGCAGCTCACCCTGAACCCGAAGGCCTGGACCGATGCCGGCCCCGGCGAATGGGGCACCGCGGCGGCTTATTACAACGACTACCGCACCGCGCGCCGTCCCGACGAACAGCTCTCTTTCGGGCGCATGTTCAAGGTGAAGGAACGCTACACCATCAGCTTCCGCGGGGAGTTCTTCAACGTCTTCAACCGGACGTATCTGAACAACCCGGACTCCGGCAACCCGGCCGCAACCACGCGGACCGACGCTGCCGGAAACGTCACCGCCGGCTTCGGACGCATCAACCCGGCCAGCGTCTTCAACGGCCCTCGCAACGGCCAGGTCGTCGCCCGCTTCCAGTTCTAAACCGGAACGGAATCAGCGCCGCTTCCCTTCCCGGGGAGCGGCGCTTTTCTTTTGGCAAACCTGTTCAGGCTTGGAGGATAATGGCGTGGTGCACGAAACGCCATCCGCCGCGGTATGCGCAACCTGCAGTACCCCCCTCGCGACGCACTTCTGCGCCGAATGCGGCGAAAAACGTCTGGATCACCACGATCTATCGCTGAAGCACTTCTTTGAGCATGCCTTTGAGGCGTTTGCCCACTTTGACTCCACGATTCTCCGTACCGTCCGCGCGTTGCTCACATCCCCCGGCCAGCTGACCGTCCACTGGAGTGAGGGGCGCCGGAAACCGTTCATGCCGCCGGTTCAGCTGTTCCTTGTCTGCAACGTCTTCTATTTCCTCATGCACTCCCTGGCTCCGTGGAACACGCTGACCACAGACCTGGACACGCACATGAACGGAACAAAGCACAGCACCTTTGCCACCGATAGGGTGAACAAGAAGCTGCAGGAACGCGGAACGGACCTGGAGCACTACCGGCTAAAATTCGACGCCAAATCGGAAACGCAAGCCAAATCGCTCGTCATCCTGATGGTTCCGCTATTTGCACTCACCGTGGCGCTGGTGCAGATTGGACTGCGGCGGTACTTCGTGGAACACCTCGTGTTTTCGCTCCATTTCTACGCGTTTTTCCTCGTTTTTCTGTCGTTTTTTACCGTTTCTTTCACGGGAATCGTGAAGGTCCTGGCAGCGCAGGGCGTTCGATTGAGTGGCCAGTCCGTCGACAACATCGCCTCCGTCGCCTTGCTCACCGGCTGCGCAACGTATTTGTTCCGTGCCCTACGCACGGCGTACCACCAATCGTGGTGGATTACCGCCGTCAAGTCGGCAGTCCTCTGCTGGGTGCTGGTGGAGGTGATCTACGCTTACCGGTTCG
>CANIFK010000187.1 GCA_947466555.1 Acidobacteriota bacterium
GTTTGCGGCAGGGGTGGGAGTTGGGGGAGCGGATGGCGAATGCGGACGTTAAGAATTTGGGGGCGCGGACGTGGGGGCTACGGGCGGCGTTGGCATTGGGCCGGGCGTTGGCGGCGGGGGACCAGCGGGTGGAGGCGTTGGCGCTGATTCCGAGGGCAGAGCAGAGGGCGGCGGAGGCGGTGGCGCTGGACCCGTCGCCGGTGGGGGGCGCGGCGTGGCCGGGGCAGGTGGCGGCGTGGCGGGCGGAGTTGGAAAAAGGGCGGTGATTGGCGGCGCCCGGGGTTTTTATCCTCGAAGGAGGCGGGCCGGGAGGGTGATGATGGAGGCGATTAGCTCCAGCACGCCGCCGACGGCGATACCGACGATGCGGAAGGGGATCAAGATGACCCAGACGATGGGGTAGGCGATGAGGGCGATGAGCGCCAACGGCCAGCAGAAGAACAGCAAGATGCACCACAAAATGAACTTCATCATGACTTTGCGGCTCCTTCACCATATACATACGTCAACGGAGGGGTGGATGTTCCCTGTAGAATGTCGGGATGCGGTTGTCCGGGATTTTTGTTCTTTTTAGCGCGTTGGCGGTGGTGGCGCAGCCGCGGGTGGCTGAATTTTCGGCGGAAAAGCTGCGGCGGGTGGAGGCGGCGGTTGAGGCGGAACGGGTTCGGCAAGGGGTTGTTGGGCTGACGGCGGCGGTGGCATCGCGGGGGACGACGCGGTGGGTGGGCGCGTTTGGGAAAGCGGACCTGGAGAACGACGTGGCGGTGAAGCCGGCGACGGTGTTTCGGACCGGGTCACTGGCGAAGCCGATGACGGCGGTGGCGGCGTTGCAACTTTGGGAACGGGGACGGCTGGACCTGGACGCGCCGGTGCAGAAGTACGTGCCGACGTTCCCGGAAAAGCAGTGGGGTGTGTCGGTGCGGATGCTGTTGGGGCACATTGGCGGGATTCGGCATTATCGTGGGGAAGAATTGGACAGCACGCGGCACTACCGGGATCTGGTGGAGCCGTTGCGGATTTTCAGCGGGGACGCGCTGGCGCATGAGCCGCGGACGAAGTATTTGTATTCCTCCTATGGGTACAACCTGGCGGGGGCGGCGGTGGAGGCGGCGGCGGGAGTTCCCTTCCTCGACTATTTGCGGGAGAACGTGTTGGCGGTGGCGCGGATGGATTCGACGCGGGAGGATAACGCGCGGGAGATTGTTCCGAACCGGACGCGGTGGTATTCAAAGGCCAAAGACGGGCATGTGATCAACGCGCATCTGGCCGATACGTCGAACAAGATTCCGGGCGGCGGACTGGTGACGACGGCGGAGGATCTGCTGCGCTTCGCGGCGGCTTGGGAACAGGAACGGCTGCTGAAGCCGGCGACGATGCGGATGCAGATGGAGAAGCAGCGGCTGCTGGATGGCTCGCGGACCGGGTATGGGCTGGGGTGGAATGTGTCGCCGGTGGCGGGGCGGAACGCCGTTAGCCACAGCGGGAGCCAGCAGGGGTGCAAAACGATTCTGGCGATGTTTCCGGAGCTGAAACTGACGGTGACGGTGTTGACGAATTCCGATTATGCGGAGCCGGCGAAGTTTGTGGAAGTGATTTTGAAGGCCCTGGAGGGGCCGTCAAGCATGAGTCGCGTCAACCGCGTCCGAGGCGTGGTAACTCGACCGAACTAGCGGGCCGGATTCGACGTGGCCGAAGCCCATTTCGTAGCCTGCCTTTTTGAGTTCGGCGAACTCTTCGAGGGTGGCGTAGCGGACGATGGGGAGATGCTTTTTTGACGGCTGGAGGTACTGGCCGAGGGTGAGGATATCGACGCGGTGGGCGCGGAGATCCTGCATGACGCGGAGGACTTCGTCGATGGTTTCGCCGAGGCCGAGCATGAGGCCGGACTTGGTGGGCGTTTGGGGACGGAGGCTTTTGGCGTAGGCCAGCATTTCGAGAGACCGCGGGTAATCGGCGCCGAGGCGGACGGTGCGGTAGAGGCGCGGGACGGTTTCGGTGTTGTGATTTAGAACTTCGGGCCCCGCGTCCATGACGGTTTTCATGTTGTCGTAGTTGCCCTGGAAATCGGGGACGAGGACTTCGACGTGGCAATCGGGGACGCGATCGTGGATGGCGCGGATGGTCATGGCAAACAGTTCGGAGCCGCCGTCCTTGCGGTCATCGCGGTTGACGCTGGTGATGACGGCGTGTTTCAGGCCCATGAGCGAGACGGCTTCGGCGACGCGGCGGGGTTCGTCCATATCCACTTCGAGCGGGGCACCCTTCTGGACGGCGCAGAAGCCGCAGCGGCGGGTGCACATGTTGCCGAGGATCATGAACGTGGCCGTGCGCTGATTCCAGCATTCGCCGATGTTGGGGCAGGCGGCCGATTCGCAGACGGTGTGGAGTTTGAGCTCCTGAACGAGGGCTTTCAGGTCGCGGTAGTTGGCGCCGACCGGTGCGGGAGCTTTGAGCCACTTGGGGCGATCGGGCTTGGTTTGGATACTGACGAGCACTACTTTTATTCTACGCCCGGTGGGGTTCGTATCCGGCGGCTTCGAGGCGGGCTTCGATGGTGCTGTCGGGTTGGAGGTTCATGATGCGGAGATCGACGCCGGCTTCGGCGGCCATGTCGAGCGCCTTCCGCGGGATGAGCCCGATCAACTCCGTGCCGCGGACGGCGACGCCGTGTTCGGCCGCGAGTTGTTCGACACGGGGCAGGACGTGGTGGGGCGGCGTGGTTTCGTAATCCGTCAGGTTGATGGAGACCTGCGTGATACCTTTCGACGCCAGTGTCAGCCCGAGAGCGCGGACGCAGGGGAAGCCGCCGTCGGATTCGCGGATGGCCTTGGCGATGGACTTGGCGAGGTCGAGATCGTCGGTCTCCAGTTCGATGTTCCAGGCGATGAGGATTTTGCGAGCGCCGACGGCGACGGCTCCGGCGGTGGGGTGCAGTTCGGTCTGGCCGAAGTCGGGGAAGCGGTGAACGTCGGTGTGGACGGCGACCTTTAACTTCTCAAAACCGATCTGGCGAACGTTGGGGAGATTGCGGCGTTCGGGGAGGATGGCGGCTTCGCCATAGAGATAGACGGGGATCTGGAAGCGGTTCCAGATTTCGGCGCCAACGGCGTGGGCGATCCAGCCGCACTCAATGATGGTGATGCGGCGAATGGGCACGAAGGGGATGACATCCGCCGCGCCGATGCGGGGATGGACGCCGTCCTGATCGTTCAAGTTAATCAACTGCGCTGCGACGCCGACCGAGCGGACGGCGGCTTCGCCGACCTGTTCGGGCGCGCCGGCGAAGGTGATGACACAGCGATTGTGATCCGGGTCGCTATCGATGTCCAGGACAGCGATGCCTTCGACTTCGCGAAGGGATTGCGCGATGGCCGCAATGACTTCCGGGCGGCGGCCTTCGGAATAGTTGGCCGCGCATTCGACGAGGGGTCCGTTACCGCTCATGACACCAAGGTACCAGCATGGACGATTTTTGACACGAGATTTACTCCCATAAAATTACTGATGTCGTGATAGTCGGGGACGTGGAGGACCAGGATGTCGGCCTGCTTGCCCGCTTCGAGAGAGCCGCACTGGGCGGAGAGACCGAGCGCGTGGGCGGCGTTGATGGTGGAAAGTGTGATGGCTTCGGCCAGTTGGAGGTTCCCTTCCCGGCAGGCGAGGAGGGCGGCGGCTTGCATGCTGCAGGTGGCGTTGGCGGTCATGGAAAAGCCGGAACTGAGGGCGACGGCGGCATCGCCATCGATGAGTGCCCGGGCGATGCCGGCGGCGGACGGTGGGACGACGGCGACGGAGGGCGAGTCGGCCAGGAGGCGGAGCTGCGGGGCGGAGAGAGGGTGGTGGAGATCGAGCACGGAGGCGCCGTAGGCCAGGGCGAGGCCGATCCAATCCACGTTGTCGGGCTGCTGGCACCAGACACGGAAGCCGAGGCCGAGGGAACGGAAGAGGCGGAGGGCGTCGCGGTTATGCGCGAGGAGTTCGAAGCGGAGCGAGGCGGCGAGGTTACGGCGGGCGGCGCGCTGGAGTTGGGCGGGGTCGAAATCGGCGTCGATGTCGAGCGCACAGACGGTGGCGGCGGCGGGGGGATCGGCGGTGGCGAGGGCACGGAGAGCGAGATAGGAACCGATGACGCCTGCGGTGGCGGTGCCGTGGGAGAAGGCCAGTTGGAGGACGCGGCGGGCGAGGGTGGCGTTGGCGGGAATGGTGATGGCGGGGTCGACGAAGGCGGGCATGACGACGGCGCCGTGGACCTCGACGACGACGGCGTTGCGGGCTTCGGTGAGATTATCGACGCGGCGGGACTGGCCGACGCAGACGATGCGGCCATCGCGAATGAGAACGGAACCGTCGGAGATGATCCCTAAATCGAGACAATCCGCGCCGCGGCGGGGTCCCTCGGCTCCGCGCAACGTAAGCAGTTGGCGGGCGCCGCGGAGAAGCAGCGGTCTATGCATGGCAGGGTAGCTTTGCCTAACCGCTGTTGTATCACGAAACGGAAATGGATCGAAATGTTTCCGGGCTATTCAGCCGTTCGCCAGATTTGCCGGACCTCGTCGATGGCCGACTGGCGAGCCTGGGCATTGACGGCTTCGACTTCGAGGAACTGAATGCCGGTGAGGATCCATGCGGCCATATCGGGCTGGACAAGGCGGTAGAAGACGTGACGGCCCTCACGGCGTTCGGCCACGATGCGGTGCATGCGGAGGACGGAGAGGTTTTGTGAGGTACGGGAGTGGCTGACGCCGAGCATGGCTTGGAGCGCGTTGACATCCCGTTCGCCGTCGCGGAGCTCTTCGACGATACGGACACGGTCGGGATGGGAGAAGACTCCGAAGAGTTCAGCGAGTTCTTTGGCGATGATGTGGCGTGCAGGCATATCTATATTCACGTATGCACATGTTCGTACATTCGGTAACTTTATGATTCTAAGAGCGAGAATCAGGCATGTCAAGACTTGACAGAGTTTTTTTTGAATGTTTTAATCACTATATGTTCAGATGTTTGCATATCTGAATCCCCTTTATTCTCGTGACTACTCCTTCAACCTCCTCCTCTTCCTCTGTGTCCCAGATGCCACGGATCCTGGAATTCCTGTTAGAACAACAGGGAGCGGTACCGGACCGGGAACTGTTGCAGCAGTCGCAGCGGCGGCTTCGAAATGAAGCGATTTCGGCGCGGCAGTTGATGATTCGCTCAGCCGATGACGTGGGCATCCGGCTCACGTCGGTGAGCCTGCGCGTCGCTGAGGCGCTGCGCCAGGTTCATCCCGAGTGCCCCTGGGTTGCGTTGCGTTCGGGCGCAGGTGGAGCGGGGGAGGTCCTTTTTCTACTGGAAGGGAAAAACGGGAAGGTGCTGTGCCTCGACGTGGTGCGGCAGAGCAAACCGCATTGGATGGGACAGCAGGAGTTGTTGGGATGGCTGGGGGCCAGTTCGGCGGAGCAGGAATTCGAGTGGCTGGTACCGGAGCCGGTGGCGCCGTTGGCGGCGATGCGGTCGCCGAGCGAAGATGCGCCGCTGCCGCCGTGGAACCGGTTGAAGGCGCTGCTGGCCGCCGAGCGATCGACGCTTTGGGTGGCGGTGATTTACTCGGTGGTCATCGGGTTGCTGTCGCTGGTGGTGCCGGTGGCGGTGCAATCGCTGGTGAACACGATTGCGTTTGGGAGCGTGCTGCAGCCGCTGGTGGTGTTGACGCTGTTCGTCTTCGTCGCCTTGGGGTTTTCGGCGCTCATCAATTCGCTGCGGGCGTGGGTGGTGGAGATTTTGCAGCGGTCGATTTTCGCTCGGGTGGGGACCGACCTTACGTGGCGGCTGTTGCGGGTGCGGCCGGAGGCGTTTGACAAGTACCACGGGCCGGAGCTGGTGAACCGGTTCTTCGACGTGGTGACGGTGCAGAAGGCGGCGGCCACGCTGCTGATCGACGGACTGGGCATATTGATGCAGACGGGGATCGGGCTTCTGTTAGTGGCGCTGTATCATCCGTTGCTGCTGGCGTTTGACATCTTCCTTGTCGCCTCGATGTTATTTATCGTCCTGGTGATGGGCCGGGGCGCGGTGTATACGAGCATCAAAGAGTCAAAGGCGAAGTATGCCTTTCAGGCGTGGCTGGAGCAGATCGCCACGCACCTGGTGACGTTCAAATCGGCGGGCGGAATGGAGTTGGCCTCGGCCCGGGCCGAAGGGCTGATGGAAGATTATCTGCACTACCGGGCGAAGCACTTTCAGATCCTGCTGCGGCAAATTGCGGCGAGCTTTGTACTGCAGGCGGTGGCGAGTTCGTTGCTGCTGGGCATTGGCGGCTGGCTGGTGATCGGCCGGCAGCTGACGCTGGGGCAATTAGTGGCGAGCGAATTGATTGTAACTTTGATGGTGAGCGGGTTTACTAAGTTCGGAAAGCACCTGGAAGTCTTTTATGACTTACAGGCGGCGATCGACAAACTGGGCGGGCTGGTGGATCTGCCGTTGGAGCGCACCGGCGGCGAGGCTGTGTTGACAGCGGCGGGACCGGCGGCGGTGGGAATGTCGAAACTGGCGGTGGGTTACAACGACAACGAACCGGTGCTGGACGTGACCGAATGGGAACTGCGGGCCGGAGACCGGATGGGGCTGGTGGGCCGTTATGGCTGCGGTAAGAGCACGTTGGCCGATGCGCTGTTCGGGTTGCGGCAACCGCAGCGGGGATCGCTGCTGCTGGACGGGATCGACTACCGGTCGCTGCCGCTGGGATCGATCCGGAGCCATGTGGCGCTGGTGCGCGGGATTGAGTTGTTCACGGGCACCATTTTGGACAACGTGCGGTTGGGGCGAGAAGCCCTGACGCACGCCGATGTGACAGAGGCGCTGCGGAAGACGGGGATTTTGGAAGAGATCCAAAGCCTGCCGGATGGGTTGGACACGGTGTTGCATCCGGGCGGGCGGCCGCTGTCGGCAAGCCAGGCGAGCCGGCTGATGATTGCGCGGGCCATCGTGGCGAAGCCGCGGTTGCTGGTTCTGGACGACGCGCTGGACCCGGTGGACCGGGTGACGGAGCGCGAGCCGCTTTGCGAGATGTTATTCGCCGCCGAGGCGCCGTGGACGCTGTTGTGCATCACGGAGCGGCCGGACCTGCTGGCGCGTTGTAACCGGGTGGTGATGTTGGAAAACGGAGAACTGAGCGAGGTGCGGGGATGAGCGCGACACATACGAGTAATTACCCTTCGCGGCTGGCGCTGCATTCGTTGGCCGTGCCGAAGGCGCAGAAGATTCTGGCGCGGGTGATGGTGGCGTTGATGCTGACCACCGCCGTGGCGCTGACGGTGACGCCGTGGCAACAAAACGTGACCGGGAGCGGGCGGGTGATCGCTTTCCATCCGGAAGAGAGGCCGCAGAATATTGAAGCGCTGGTCGAAGGCCGGATTGCCAAGTGGTACGTGGTGGAAGGTTCGAAGGTGAAGAAGGGTGACCCGATTGTCGATCTGAGCGACAACGACCCGGACATCCTGCAGCGCTTGGGGCAGGAGCGGACGGCGACCGGCGGGACGATCTCCGCGGCGCAGAAGCGGGTGCAGACCATCGAAGACCGGATTCGGGGATTGGAGACGACGTTGAAGACGGGTGTCTCCGCGGCGAAGGCGCGGGTACAGATGGCAGTGGACCGGGTGGCGGCGGCGGAGCAGTCGTTGGAGGCCGCGAAATCGGCACTGGTGACGGCGAAGTTGCAGGTGGAGCGGCAGCGGGGATTGTCCGCGAAGGGATTGACTTCGACGCGGAACGTGGAACTGGCCGAGTTGGACATTCAACAGAAGACGGCCGACGTGGAACGGGCAACGGCGACGTTGAGCGCAGCTAAGAATGAACGGCTGTCGCTGGACTCGGAGTTGTTGCGCGTCGACGCCGATTCGCAAAGCCGGATTGACGAGGCGTGGGGTTCGCATGCATCGGCGATGTCGGACGTGGCCAAGGCGGTGGCCGAGATGACGAAGGTGGAGGTGCGGCTGGCGCGGCAATCGACGCAGCGCGTGACGGCGCCGATGGATGGGACGATCTTCCGTGTTGTGGCGCGGCAGAGCGGCGAGTTGCTGAAGTCCGGCGACCTGATCGGCGTGCTGGTGCCGCAGACGGTGAATAATGTTGTGGAGTTGCTGATGGACGGCAACGACGTGCCGCTGATCTCGCAGGGGCGCAATGTGCGACTGCAGTTTGAAGGCTGGCCGGCGCTGCAGTTCAGCGGGTGGCCGTCGGTGGCAGTGGGCACGTTTGGCGGGAAGGTTTTGCTGGTGGATTCGACCGACAACGGGCAGGGAAAGTTCCGCGTGCTGGTGGAGGCGGATCCGAAGGACACGGCATGGCCTGGGCAGAACTACTTGCGTCAGGGCGTGCGGGCCAATGGTTGGGTATTGTTGAATCAGGTGCCGCTGGGTTATGAACTATGGCGGCAGTTTAACGGGTTCCCGCCGGTGGTGGCGAAGTCGGAACCGGAAGCCAAAGAGAAGAAATGAAGAGACTGATTCTGCTAGTGAGCGCGGCTGCGTGGGCCGCCGAACCGTTGTCGATTGACGAGCTGTTGAGCTCCGTGGA
>CANIFK010000188.1 GCA_947466555.1 Acidobacteriota bacterium
AATACCGCCAAGTCCGAAAATCCGCCGAAATGTGGGAAGGCCAAACCTACAAACTCGTCCGTCCACGCAAAGTCCGCCTGCTCCGCTCCAACCGCGAAATCCGCGAAGCCACCCATGCCGGCATCCCCATCGTGGCCCAAACCGAAATCGCCGACCCCCGCACCGGCCTCCGCGCCATCATCGAATACCCCGTAAAAACGATGAACATCCACGACACCCGCGATCTCTACCAGGTCGATTCCGGCCCCGTCGCCTTCCCCGATCTCTCCAAACGCCATCCCCGCCCCGCCGAATCTCTCAGCCTCGCCTTCGTCGCCTTCAACGCCCCCGCCAGCGCTGATTTCGTCATCGAATCCCCCACGCCCATCGCCGGCGACGCCCGTGTCCACCACTACTCCCGCCTGGAAAGCCTGCCCGCCGCCAACCGCCTCTACACCTGTGAATAAAGCCCCGTCCGCTATACTGACTCCAATTCAATGACCCGCCCGACCCTTCTGCTAACCCTCGCGGCCCTCGCCGCCCATGGCGCCGAATCCTGGGGCCAGTTCCGCGGCGCAAACGGTGCGGGCATCGGCGAAGGCACCGGCTATCCCGTCGAATTCTCCCCGTCAAAAAACGTCGCCTGGAAAACAGCTGTTCCCTTCGGCCAGTCCTCCCCGGTCCTCGCCGGCGGACGCATCTACCTCACGGCCAGCGAACCCGGCAAGCTCCTGACGCTCGCCCTCGACGAAAAAACCGGCAAAGAACTCTGGCGCCGGGAGATCCCCAAAGCCAGCTTCTTCAAACCCTACAAGGCCAACGATCCCGCCTCGCCCACCCCGGCCGCCGACGCCGACGGCGTCGTTTCCTTCTTCGCCGACTTCGGCCTCATCGCCTACGACCCCAGCGGCAAGGAACGCTGGAAACTGCCCATGGGCCCCTTCCAGAACTTCTACGGCATGGCCTCGTCACCGGTCATCGCCGGCAACATGGTCATTCAGGTCGTCGACGAACAAAGGGCGCCGTACGTCATCGCCCTCGACCGCAAGTCCGGCGCGCAGCGCTGGAAAACCCCGCGTCAGGCCGGCGTCGGCTGGTCCACCCCGGTCGTCTATCGCCCCGCTAAAGGCCCCGCCCAATTGATCGTTCTCGGCTCCCTCCGCGTCGATGGCTACTTCCTCGATACCGGTGAATCGAAGTGGTGGATGCGCATCGCCAGCTCCGGCGGCCTCGGCACCCCGCTCGTCAAAGGCGACACCCTCTACTTCTCCACCTTCGGCGGCGGCGAACCCTGGATGCCCACCTTCGAAGCGCGCGGCAAACCGCTCGACAAAGACAACGACGGTAAACTCTCCCCCGCCGAATTCGCCGCCGACAAGGAATTCGGCGATCAGTTCGGCTGGCTCGACGTCGATACCGATGGCTTCATCACCGAAAAGGAATGGAACTACGGCCGCAGCATGGCGCTCGGCGAAAGCGGCGTCGTCGCCTTCCAGCCGGACCTCGCCCAGGGCCAGATCGATCCGCTCAAAGTGAAGTGGCGCTTCAAAAAGAACCTGCCGTTCATCGCCGCGCCTATTCTATACGACGGCGTCCTGTACATGGTGCGCGACGGCGGCATCATCACCTCCCTCGAAGCCGCCACCGGAAACCAGTTGAAGGCCGGCCGCAATCCCCAGGCCCTCGGCGAATACTACGCCTCCGTTACCGCTGCCGACGGCAAGCTCTACCTAGCCAATGCCGAGGGCAAGGTCTCCGTCCTCCGCGCCGCCGGCAATTGGGATGTCCTCGCCACCAACGACATCGGCGACGAAATCCACGCCACCCCGGCACTATCGGGCGGCCGGATCTACCTCCGCACCCGCGGATCCCTCTTCTGCTTCGCCTCGCCCAAATAACATGCACACCGCCGAAACGCGCCTCGCCGTCTACGGAACCCTCGCCCCCGGTCGGGTGAACCACCACGAAGTCGCGGATCTGAAAGGCGAATGGCTTCAGGGAACCGTGAACGGTAATCGCTTCGAAGTGGGCTGGGGCGCCGCCCTCGGCTTCCCCGGGCTGATCCTCGACCCCTCCGGTCCCCTCGTACCCGTCTATCTGCTCGAATCGTTCGACCTGCCCGCCAATTGGGCCCGTCTCGACGAATTCGAAGGCCCCGGCTATCGCCGCGTCGTCACCCAGGTCCGCCTGCCTGACGGCGAACGGAGCGCCAACATCTACGTGCTCGCCTACCCCGCCGTCCCGTGACGGACACTGGAAAGCACGCGTGTCCCTGTCCAGTTGACGAAAACAGTGTTGCTGCCCGTGCTCCTCGTGCCCGCCCGCAACGTCTTCTCCTCCATCTACCGCACCGCCATCTCCCCCGTACTACGTCCGGGCCGCTACCGCTTCAGCCGCGGGTCGATCCGTTCCACCATCCGCAACCGCCTCGACCTCGTCGCTCCTGCCGGCAAGAGTTTTGCCGTCAATCGGTTCGGCGAGGAGTACGGCTACTGGCTGCCCCCCGCGCAGGAGGTCTCCATCGCCACCCGCTCCGGGAAAACCAGCATCGCCGGAATGTTTTAGGCCGCCCTCTCACACGCCCCCCATACCAAACCGTATAAACTGTCCCCCAGCGAGTATGCTCCTCCGCCTGCTAATCTTCGCCGCGGTAGCCCTCCCCAACCCCGCCCAACCCATCGAAATCAATTTCGAACGCGACGTCCTGTCCCTCCTCACTACCAAAGGCTGCAACTCCTCCTCCTGTCACGGCTCACCCGCCGGCCAGAACGGCTTCAAACTCTCCCTCTACGGCGCCGACGCCGCGGCCGATCACGCCATGATCACCACCGCCCACAACGGCCGCCGCATCGACTCCGCCAATCCCGAAAACTCCCTCCTCCTCCGCAAACCTTCCTTCGCCATCCCTCACGGCGGCGGTCACATCCTCACCAAAAATACCGACGAATACCGCACCCTCCTGCACTGGCTGCAACAAGGAGCCAAGCGCAACTCCGCCGGCCCGCGCATCCTCAGCATCGACATCTCTCCCCGCGAATCCATCCTCCTCCCGGGTGCCAAACACCAGTTCACCGTCACCGGCAAACTCTCCGACGGCTCCACTACAGACCTCACCCGGCAAGTCACCTATTCCGTCAACGACGAAGCCGTCGTCACCGTCTCCGCTGCCGGCCTCGCCTCCGTCAAAACCCGCGGTCTCACCACCGTCATGGCCCGCGGCGTCGGCAAAACCGCCACCGCGCAGATCATCGTTGCCTCCGCCCCGCCCCTCCCGCAAACCGCGCAAGAAGCCAACTTCATCGATCGCGAAATCTTCGCCAAACTCGCCCAGGTCGCCATCGCTCCCTACCCCGCCTCCACCGACACCGTCTTCCTCCGCCGCGTCTTCCTTGACCTCACCGGCATCCTACCCACTCCCGCCGAAACCGCCCGCTTCCTCAACGACACCAACCCCAACAAACGCGCCGCCCCCATCGACAACCTCCTCGAACGTCCCGAATACGCCACCCACTGGCTCGTCAAATTCGAAGACTGGTTCCGCAACTCCCAATACTATTCCCAGGGCCGCACCAATGGCTCCTTCAAACGCTGGCTCGCCGACGCCGTCCGTGCCGACAAACCCTACAACCAAACCGTCCGCGAAATGCTCACCGCCACCGGCGATACCACCGTCCACCCCGCCGGCAACTTCTGGCACCCCGCCATCGACTTCATGCTCAAGACCTTCGAGGTCTCCAAAGCCATCCCCACCGTCACCCGCCTCTTCCTCGGCCAGCGCATCGAATGCGCCGAATGCCACAACCATCCGCTCGAAAACCTCACCCAGGACGACTTCTATGGCATGGCCGCCTTCCTCGCCCGCATGAAGGTGAAGCACGGCTACGCCCAGTACCGCCGCATCTGGTACAACACCCGCGATGGCGAAGTCATCCACCCCAATACCAAACAACCCGTCGCGCCCCGTTTCCTCGATGGCACCGCGCCCGAAGCGACAACGGAACAGGACCGCCGCGAACTCCTCGCCGATTGGATCCTCGGCCCCAATAAAATGCAGTTCGCGCGCGTCACCGTCAACCGCATCTGGTCGGAATACTTCGGCGCCGGCATCGTCGAACCCGCCGACGATTTCCGCTCCACCAATATGGCGTCCCACCCCGCCCTCCTCGATGAACTCGCCCGCCAGTTCATCGCCAACGGCTACCGCTTCAAACCCATTCACCGTCTGATTCTCAACTCCCGCGCCTACCAACTCGCCTCCCGCGCCCCCGGCCGCACCGGCGGCATGGACCCCCTCGAAAAAACTCTCATCGCCCGCTACGATCCCCGCAAGCTCCCCGCCGAAGTCCTCCTCGACGCTCTCGGCCAGGTCACCGGCATCCCCCAGAACTTCCCCAATTACCCTGAAGGCACCACCGCCAAGGACCTCGTCGCCTCCATCGGCTCCACCTACTTCCTCACCACCTTCGGCCACCCCCGCCGCGACACCCTCGAACCCCGCTCCCCCAACCCCTCTCTCTCCCAGGCTCTCCACTTGATGAATGCCGACGCCGTCCGCGAGAAAATCGAGTCCCCAAAAAACATCCTCGCCACCCTGCTCGAAAACACACTCGACGATCGCGCCATCGCCTCCGCGCTCTACCTCCGCGCCCTCGCCCGCCCCGTAACCGATCGCGAGTGGGATAACATCGAATCCTTCCTCGCCGCCGAAAAAACCGCCGGCCGCACCCGCCGCCGCGCCTTCGAAAACGTCCTCTGGGCCCTCATCAATACAAAGGAGTTTCAACTCAACCAATGAGCTCCCGCCGCCAGTTCCTCTTCTCCGGCATCACCCTGCCCACCGTTCTCGCCGCCGCCACCGAAGGCCGCGCCCGCAACTGCATCATCTACTTCCAGGAAGGCGGCGCCTGCCAGCACGACAGCTTCGACCCCAAGCCCGATCAGCCCCTCGACATCCGCGGCGTCCACAAAACCATCCCCACCGCCCTCCCCGGCGTCCACTTCTCTGAACTTCTGCCCCACTGCGCCCGCCTCGCCAACAAGTTCTCCGTCATCCGCTCCATGTACTCCCGTGAGGCCATTCACGAAAAGGCCAAACAGTACATCTTCTCCGGCTCCCGGCCCAATAACGCCTTCAAACATCCCGTCATCGGTGCCGTCGTCGCCAAGGAACTCGGCCCCCGCGGCGGTCTTCCGCCCTTCGTCTGCATCCCCCGCAAAGACATCTCCGCCGATGCCGGTTTCCTCGGTGCCGCCTACGACCCTTTCATCACCGGTGACCCCGGCCGCAAGGAGTTCCGCGTCCAGGATCTGACGCTCCCCTCGAACGTCACTCTCGACGAATCCGCCTCCCGCGCCAACCTCCTCCGCGCCCTCGACGAAGAAGTCCGCCACGCCGAAAAATCCAAGCTCGTCGAGGGAATGGACTACTTCTACCAGAAGGCTTTCGACCTCGTCTCCTCCCCCGCCGCCCGCAAAGCGTTCAACCTGGATGAAGAGTCCGCCGCTCTCCGCGACCGCTACGGCCGCAACTCCACCGGCCAAGGGGCCCTCCTCGCCCGCCGCCTCGTCGAATCCGGAGTCCGCGTCGCCGCCGTTTTCCAGGGCGGCTACGACGCCCACGGCGGCATCGAAAAATCCAGCCGCACCATCTTCCCCATCTTCGATCAGGCCTTCTCCGCTCTCCTCGAAGACCTCGAACAACGCGGCCTCCTCGATTCCACCCTCGTCCTCGCTATCGGTGAATTCGGCCGCACGCCACACATCAACCATTCCGCCGGCCGCGACCACTGGCCCGGCGTCTTCTCCATCGCCGTCGCCGGCGCCGGCATCACCCCCGGCCAGGTCATCGGCTCCAGTGACGCGCAAGGCGGCGCCCCCGAGGATCGTCCCATCTCAATCGAAGATCTCGGCGCCACCATCTACAAAAAGCTCGGCATCGACATTCACAAGGAGTACCGCTCCAACGGCCGCCCGGTAAAGATGAACGACGGCGGCACCCCCATCCGCGAGCTCTTCTGATGCGCCTAACCGCCGCGCTATTTCTGTCCCTCATTGCCCACGCCGCCCCGCCCCACCTCGCCCGCGTCTCCCCCCTCGGCGGCCAGGCCGGCGCCACCGTCGAAGTTGAGTTCACCGGCGAACAACTCGCCTCCCTAAAATCCGTCCGCTTCGACACCCCGGACATCGAATGGCTCGGCGTCACCACCGCCACCGAAACCGCCGTCAAAGGCCGCATCCGCATCGCCCCCGCCGCTCTCCTTGGCCCCCATCGCCTTCAGCTCATCACCGCCAACGGCCCCACCAACTCCCGCCTCTTCAACGTCAACCAATTCCCCTCCACCCCCGAAGTCGAACCCGTCCAAACCATCGAGCTCAAGCCCCAGGTCGTCCACGGCTACATGCAAAACCTCGCCGACCAGGACTTCCTCAAGTTCCGCGCCAAAGCCGGCGAACGCTGGCTCTTCGACCTCCAATCCATCGAACGCGGCGGCTTCCTCGAATGCTCCCTCTCGCTCTCTGACAGCGCCAGCCGCGAACTCGCCTACAACGAGGATCAGGACGAATATCTCGAAACCCCGCGCCTCGCGTTCACCTTCCCCAAGGACGGTGAATACACGCTCAAAATCGATCAATACCGCGGCCCCCAAGGCACCTCCTGCGCCAAAAACTGCGGCTACCAACTCCAGATCTCCCGCCTCCCCGTCGTCACGGCCATGTTCCCCTTGGGCGCCCGCCCCGGTGCCGCCTACAAGGTCCGCATCCACGGCGAAGCCCTCGAATCCACACAATCGGCCTACCTCCAGCGCGTCCGCGCCGCCGAACACTACCGCCTCACTTTCCCCTTCTCCATGCCCGTCGATGGCTCAGACGCCGTTCCCCCCGCCATCCGCTCCCAGCGCCTCCACGCCCAACCCGGCCACGTCGATGCCGAATTTCAAATCCCCGCCAACGCCGCCCCCGGCCTCTGGCGCCTCTGGCTCGTCACCCGCCACGGCGTCGCCGAAGCCATGTCCCTCGAAGTCGATCCCGACCCAACAACCATTGATGCCGCCCTCACCACCGGCCCCAACAAACACCCCGTCTCGCTCCACGCCGGCACCCCTTTCCACGCCTGGACCCTCGCCGCCCAACTCGGTCTCCCCGCCGTCGATACCGTCCTCGAACTCTGGAGCCCCGCCGGCAAACTCCTCGCCGAACACGACGACCTCATGACCGGCCAGGGCACCGTCATCGGCAACCCCGACAGCAGCCTCTACTACCTCCCCGCCGAATCCGGCCCGGCCACTCTCACCGTTCGCGACCGCACCAACCGCACCGGCCCCGGCTTCGCCTACCGTCTCCACCAGCGCGCCGAAGCCCCGTCCTTCCAGCTTCTCTTTGAGCCCGAAGAACTCTCCGCCGCCCCCGGCCAGGAGGTCGAATTCGAAGCGCTGCTCATCAAACTACCCGGCTTCGAAAAGGCGGTCGACGTCTGGGTCGAAGGCCATCCCGAAGCCCGCGGCCAGTTCCGCGCCGACCAGCACTTCGGCCCCTCCGGCGATGGCGACAACATCAACATCCCCATCGTCAATCTCAAGCTTCGCATCCCACCCAACACGCCCCCCGGCGACTACCCCATTCGCCTACGCGCCCGCGCCGCCGGCGCCACCGGACCCATCGTCGACGCCCTCTCCACCCTCTGGATTGGCCCCAACGGAAAACGCAACGATACGCGCCGCCCGCTCCCGCATCCGTCGGCTTATATTCGCTGATATACCACCCCTTGACTCCCATCTCCGGATGGGATAACCTTCCTCCCCAGTCTTTGAAACACCTCTCGGGGAGGGCCTTTCATGCATATCTCTAAGCGCTTAGCGCTATTCTTTTTGCCGCTCCTATTCGCCGGCAATGCCTTTTCGCAAACTTCCACTGGAACCATCTCCGGTTCCGTCGTCGACCCCAGCGGTCAGGTGATCGTCGGTGCGCAAGTCCGCCTCGTCGGCGAGCGCACCGGTGACGTCCGCGAAACCACCACCAACTCCTCCGGCGAATTCGTCGCCCCCGCCCTCGTCCCCGGCCTCTACAACATCACTGTCCAGGCCCCCGGCTTCCGCCAGCACAAGAGCTCCGGAAACAACCTTCTACCCTCAGCCCGTCTCGAAACCGGCGCCCTTCAACTCGAAGTCGGCTCCGTCTCCGACTCCGTCACCGTCCAGGCCGCCGGCGCCACCGTCCAACTCGGTAACTCCGAAAACGGCTCCGTCATCAGCACGAAACAGATGGAGATGATGTCCGTCCGTGGCCGCGATCCCATCTCCATGCTCCGCATCCTCCCTGGCGTCACCCAGGGTTTCGACCCCGAATTCAACGGCGGCTTTTTCGGTACCAACATGCCCAATTTCCAGGGCCTCGGCACCAACTCCACCACCATCATGGCCGACGGCGTCAACGGCGGTGACGGCGGCGCGGGCGGCGTCGTCTCCGCCACCATCAACATGGACGCGGTTTCCGAAGTCAAAGTCCAGCTCTCCAACTACACCGCGGAATACGGCCGCTCCGGTGGCTCCCAGATCAACATCATCAC
>CANIFK010000189.1 GCA_947466555.1 Acidobacteriota bacterium
CCGCAGAGCATTTCAAACAGCAGAATGCCGAAGGAGTAGACGTCCACTAAGTGGGTGACTTGCTGGCCCAGCACCTGTTCGGGCGCCATGTAGTAGGGCGTGCCCAGAGTGAAGCCGGCACGGGTGAGTTGCATCCCCTCGGCCTTTGCGATGCCGAAGTCCATTAGCTTGATCTTGCCGGTGGAATCGACTTGCAGATTTTCCGGCTTGATGTCGCGATGGATGATTTTCTTCTGGTGAATATAATCGAGCGCCTTGGCGATCTGCACCGCCAGGCGTAACCGGTTCCGGATGTCACCGGCGCGACCGCTGCGAATGGCGTCACGCAGATTCTCCCCGCGGAGAAACTCCATGACGATATAGGGCTTGCCGCCCTCTTCGCCGAAATCAAAGACGTTCATGATGTTCTCATGAACGATGCTGGAAGCCACGCGGGCCTCCTGCAGGAAGCGTGCCTTCGCTTCAGCGTCGGAGCAGCCCTGTTCCGTGAGAATTTTCACGGCAACAGTGCGTCCAAGCACCGTGTCCTGCGAGCGATAGACATGTGACATGCCGCCGCCGAGGAATTCCTGCAATTCGTATTTGCCAATCCGCGCAGGGAGCTGCATCAGGAGGTCCGAAGTCTCATAGTATCATCGCGCTGGGCGTTTCTGCGCCAGCCTCACTTTGCCACCAACGGCACGCACTGCAGCGCCTGGTTGAATTCACGGGAGAAGACAGGTACGTTCACCTCGAACTTGTAGCTGGCTTCCTTGTCGCCGATGATCATCGGCTTGGCCGCTTTACCCTGGCGGACGATCCACTCGATGCTCTGGCCGCCGCCGGTGGGGGTGACCCGATCGGCCGCGTAGATGAAGCGGTAGATGCCCCAGATGCCGGACTGCGCTTCGACGTCGAAGGCGGTTCCGCCAACCAGTTTCACACTGCCGCGAACACCCTGCTGGGTACCGGGCCAGTTGAACTGCTTGCCGCCGCCGGAGGCGCCGAACTGCTGGGTTTGCCCGTCGATGGTGAGCGTGCTGCCGGTGACGACGTCGGACTTCAACGGTGTCAGCGTGTAGACCATCTTCGGCTGCTGTACTCCGCCTGGGAAAACCATGTCGGAGAAGCGTTGCGCCTGGTTGGCGAAGGCAAGGAAGGCCGGGTTGATCTGGATGTTGTCGGCGTTCACGCCCACCCATTTCCCGCCATCTTTCTTCACGTATTTCTTCAAGTCGTTGTCGATGAAGGCCCAGATCGCGCCGTCGCCAGGGTGGAACACTTTGACGACATCGTCGAGCGTGGCGTCAACTTTCGCGGCGGGGTTGAAGGGGAACTTCCCGCGCAGGCCGGCGAACTTCTGGTTACAGAAGCCGGCGCCTTTGGCGTTGAGTTCATCCTTGCCCATGCCCTTCAGGAAACGGTCCACCTGGATGATGGGATCTTCCAGGATTTTGAAGGCCATCTGATCCACTTGACCATCGGGGTCCGGGTTGAAGCTACGCGCCACGGCCTTCACCTGCATGCGCGAATCGCCGGCGGCGTCGATGGGTTTGTTGGCCGCGTTGGGATCAGTCTTGAGGTTGGGAACGGCGTCAGCGAGCGCTTTCTGGAGCTTCGCCAGCGAGTCGATGTAGACCCCGTTCTTCTCGGCGTAGATGTATTTCTGCACGGTGGCCGGTGGGGGCACCACTTCCATGATCGGTTGGAAAGCCAGCTTGATCTTGTCGTTTTCGACGGCGACGTTACGAGTGGCGAGCCAGAAGAGGGCCATCAGCGGCGTGTCGTTGGAGACGATTTGATCGAGCTTCGCGGTGGCGTCTTCGAGGTCCTTGTACTTCACGAACGTAGAGTTGCGGAAGTAGCCGCGCCAGGAGCGAATGTAGTCGGCCGTATAGCGGTCGGTCAGGTTCTTGGCGAGGTTGGTCCGGTCGATCGAACTGGCGCCGCTGTCGCAACTGGTGCGGGCGGTGTCCTTGGCGTTCGAAGTCTCGCCGCAAAGCACCCATTTGTCACCGCCGAAGAAGGGGTCGGGGTTCTTGATATAGCCCGACATGGTACCGAAGCCCTCTTTGGTAAAGGCGCCGGCGACGTCCTTGTCGTTGACGATGATCTCTTTCGAGTTCTTGATGTCGCGGTTGTAATTGACGGGTTTGTTCGCCTTGTTGGCCGAGGCGAGCATCGATTGATAGATGCTGTCGACGCCGGAGAACTGGGCCAGGAAGCGGCGTCCGCGCGTGCCGGCTTCGGCGTCGAAGGGCAGTGGGCAGCCTCCGGAGTTGCGGAGATAATCGGCGTAGAAATCGAACTGCGCGCGGGCAAGTTGCGACCGGTCGGCGACGTCGCGCCCGGCCGACCAGGCGTTGTAGAGCGCCGCGGCGGTGATGTCTTTGGTGGACTTGTCCGGGTAGACGGTAATGGTCAGATACGTGCGCAGGGCGCCGAAGTAGGTGCCGTAATCGTCCGTCGGCTGCGGGGACGAGGGAAGTCCCTTGAGCATGCGCTGCAGCCCGCCGTGGGTGGGGCCGAGGAGTGTCTGGTTGAACTTCTGGCACCAGATTTCCTTCACGTGCGGATACATGTCGTTGCCGGAGTAGAGGCCCATACGGAGCTTGTAGGGCGCGCCTTCCACTTTGTACTGGTCGAGGTTCTGGAGCGTCTGGCGGAGGGTTTCCAGCTTCTCGAGCGAAGCTTTGTCGACGAGGGCGTTGGGATCGGTGATGTTAACGCTGGCGATGCCGCGGGCGGCTTCCAGCGCGTCGTTCTCCAGCGTCCGGTTATTGAAGAAACTGACGGTGAAGGCGGTGAGGGCAATCAGCGAAAGCCCGGCGGCGGCACCAAGCAGAATGCGCTGCGCCATCGACGTTTTGGTGCTGGCGCTGGAAGCGCTCTGGGCTTCGTGATCGGCCAGAATGACGTCGTTGAACAGGCGGCCGAGGAAGGTCCACTGCGGCACCTTTCGCGTGGCGCCTACCTGCGGCGTGAAGCTGGGGTTGTTCTGGCCCATGCTGCCGCCGGGGCCGAGTTTGAAGATCTTCGTGGCTCCCGCCTGGGATGCGTCGATGGCCGGGGCGTGCTGTTGCCGAGCGGCCTGGAGGCCGGCCGAATCGTCGACGACGATCGGGCGCACGCCGGAGAAGTAGAAGCCGCGCAGGAAGGGCGAGGTTTTCAGTTGGCTGGGCTTGCAAAGATCGACCAGGAACTGGACCAGCGGGCGGCGCAACTTGGTAAACTCGCGGGCGAATTCATAGGCGCCCGGCAGTTTGGCGGGGTCGTTTTCGCGGGGCAGGAACAGCAGGCGCTTGTCGCAGAGGGAGTGCGTCAGCAGGCTGTACTGATCGGTGAGCCGGCGGGTTTCGTCTTCCGAGTAGATGCCGGAGCCGTCCAAAGCGGGTAGAGGCAGGGTGCAGCCGAAGATCTGCAGCGCCTCTTCGTTGCCGATGTTGCGGACGAAATCGAGGAAGAACTGCATGCGGTCCATGCGGGTGAACAGCACGTAGACCGGGACGCGAATGCCCAATTGAGCGGAGATTTCAACGAGGCGCTCGTTCAACTTGCGGGCGACAACGGTGGCGGCTTCATTGCCACCCTGGCGGAAGAATGTCTCGCCATCGAAGGTGACAACGGCCGCGCGCGGGGCCTGCGCCTGGGCGCCGACGACGCTTTTTAATTGACCGGGCGCGAGGCGGCGAACAAGCCGCTGCCAGCGGTTGCCATCGTTCATGAAGCCACCGGCGGTGTCCATGAACAGCGTCTGCCGGGCGAGGAAGACGTTCGCCAGCCGAGTCGGGACGACGTTCGTATCCTGATACACCTGTCCGGAAACCAGTTCCGGTTCCAGTCCGCTATTGAGCAGCGTGGTGGTCTTCACACTGCCGTTTTCACCCATGAGGAACACGAGCGGCAGGTTGTTGATCTTGGCTCCCTGGACGGTTTTGGCGACCGCCAGTTTGTTGTCGACGTCCTTGCACAAGGCGTCGATTTCGGGATCACCGCTATTGGTACCGGGCTTGGCCGGCTGCTTGGAACGCAGCCACAAATAGACGCCGGCGCCGATGATGCCGATGATGCTCATCACGCCGATGAAGATCCAGAACATCGATCCGGTGAAGCCGATCAAATACGCCAGACCGACGGCGATGCCGATCCAGATAAGGAGACAGATGATGACGAGAAGTACGGGAGACATGGGTGAGGCTCCTTATTAGCGGCCGCGGGCCAGCGACGCGAGGCTGCTGATGCCGTTGGAAAGCAGATAGTAGTAGGTCCCGAAGAGACCGAGGGTGATGACAACGCAGCTGATGGCGATGATCATGAACCGTTTTACCCACGGGTCATTGCCGCTGGGCGCCGATGCGCCGGCCGGCGGGAGCATGCCGAACGGCGAGATGGCGATGTTGGTACGGCGAATCCGGTGGATTTTCTCCGAGGTGGCGTGGAGGATGGGCTGCAGGTCGCCGCGATTGCCCAGTGAATACCGGCCCATGAAGCCGAGCAGGAGGGCGAGCTGGAACACTTCCAGCAGGTCTGCCAAGGACTGCGAGTCATTCATCGTCAGCAACTTTTGCAAATGCTGGAAGAAGATTTCGCCGGCCACGTGGTGGCCGAAGTACTCTTCCTGCATGGGCTGACGCGGCCAGTCGGCAAAGACCGGCAGGCGCAGGTTCAGGATCGACTCGTCGAGAAACGCGATGACGGCGAAGATCGCCAGCTTGATCTCCTCCCCGTCGTAGCCGCGATTCTTGGCTTCCTGGTCCGCCATTTTGATCGCTTCCCGGACCTGATGGCGAAAGGCGTTGGCGTCCGTGACCGGCTGCCGGTTGGAGCGCAGCCGCTCGATGACAGTGAATATCTCCTGGAAGACCCAGGCTAGATTTTCGGCTCGCCGCTCGGAGCCGAAGGCGGCAGGGGCGGATTGGGCAGCGTTGGGATGCATGCACTCCTCGAAATGGGAAACGAAATCAGGATTCCAGAATTACGTACAGCTCCGGCTTGGGGTCCGGCAGGTCGCCCGGGATGTAGAGGCCAATCTGGCGGGTTTGCGAAACGCTCTCCCAGCAGGGACCTTTGCAGGTAACCGCAAAATACTGCGCGTCCACGCGCGACCGGATGGCCGACGGCGGGACCGGAAGATGAATGAGCGGCAGGCCGGGTAGGGCGCGCTCGACGAGTTTTGGAACGAAGGACGTGGAGCAAAGCTTCGCCAGTTGCGGCGTTTTTCGGATGACGTCGGCTTCCATGGCCGATGAACGCACACTGAGGATCCACTTCGACGGGTTCAGGACGCGCTGGTCAGTCACGTTGCCCTGATAGAAGTAGTCCGCCGTTTTCTCCAGCGGGATCTGAATGTATTGCGTCGGAACCATCGTTTCCAGGAGGAATCGGATCAAAGCGTCGAGATCTTCAAACGTCTTGTCCAACTCCCGATGTCTATACAGCGGAATTTTGCTGGGATGATGATCAACAGAAAACGTACAAAGTGCGCCGGCCAGGCGCGCGAGTTCGCTATAGAGCTCTTCGGGATGCCCCCGCTTTACCTTTAACTGATGGCGAAGCGGCGCCAGCGCGGCGTTGATGCTGTGCAACATCCAGAACGTTGCGATCTCAGAGGTCGAATACTCCGACCACAGGCTAGCGCTGCCACTCTTGCCGCGGCCGAGCGACCGGCTCTTGTCGTCCAGAATATCCACCAGCCGTTGCAGCAGGCTGAGTACGCGTTCGCTGGCCGCAACCTGTACGCACGGAGGGACGAAACTCGGGTCGAAAACAAAATTGCCGGACCCGTCGCGCATGACGCGGGCGATCGCCACACTGGCGTTGGGGTCGGGACTGTCCAGATCCAAAGCCAGCTTGATGTTCTTCCTGCCGAGCCGGACCGCCTTCTCATCGCGTCCGGTCGTTTCGTCGAAGAGCATTTGGTTTTCAGCGATGAACCGAGTCGGGTTCATCACCGCCTCTTCGGACGGAACGCAGTTGACTCCGTTTTCCCGGCGAGGGGGGATGGTCAAATACACGGTCACCCGGTCGCGCGTCATCGGAAACTCATCGGCAATATTGCGAGTTACCGGTAGCGGATCATGCTGCGGCATGTGGAATGGCAGACCGTCTGGGAAAATCCCACGGGCATGCAGAACGGAAAGCGTTCCGTTGATCAGGGCCTCGGAATCGAGCTCGCATCCCACCATTCCCCACGGCTCAAACCACAGAGACGAGGTCGCGAACCGGATCGAATCTTCGAAGTAGCGGCCCTGTACCTGAAAATGATGAGGCCCGAGGTACATCCCCTCCGACCACACTACGCGCGAAAGCTGTTTCATGCGCTTAATCCCTAACGCGGATTCGGCGAATAAAGTCCCGCCCTTTTCCGCTTCTTGGCACGATTTACTCTACCACAGCCCCTTCAACTTGCTACCGTAGGAAATTAGTGAGGGGCTGATGGTTTTTCCCATGCGAATCCGCATGCCTCCTCAGTAGTTTTCTGAATGCGGTCTTTCGGGGCCGCCGTGATAATCTACTTTCACGGAACGGGTAGGCGCCTATGAGCTTCGACGACAAATACGAGATTCTGGCAGAGTTGCGCAACGATGGGATTCGCACCGTAGTTGCGCGGGAGAAGGCCTCCGGCCAGGCGGTGGAGGCACATTTGTTTCTCTCCGGGCGAACCCCGGAGAATAATGTGATTCTGGACAAGATCCAGCAGTTGCCTTCTGAACACCGCCAGTTTGTGTTGGAGGTGGGCGATCACGAAGGAACTCCTTACGTGGTATCCCATCTGCTGCCGGACCGGCGTGGGTTCCGAGAGTGGCTTGGCGGGATCCCCGATGCACCACCCGCTTTCCCGCCGCCGTCCGCGTTGAACGAACTGCAAAAGGGCGCGACGCTGCCGCCTTTCGCCGCCTACGACCCGTCCAAAGGCGCCACGCTTCCATCATTCAAAGCGCCGGAGACGTTCATGGCCGATGTCGAGAAGGGGGCAACTCTCCCCGCCTTCCAGGCCTACGATCCGACGAAGGGCGCCACGTTGCCCTCGTTCAAAGCGCCGGAGCCGAAGCTGAGTGACCTGGATAAGGGCGCGACACTGCCGCCCTTCCAGGCCTACGATCCGAGCCGCGGGGCAACACTGCCTCCGTTTCGTGCCGTGACGCCCCCGCCTGCGAAGCAGGCGAGCGATTTGCCCGAAGCGCCACCGGAAAACAAGAAAGGTGCCGACGAGGATTTCCTGAAGCTCTTCCAAGTGCCGGAACGCGGCAAGGGCGGACTGTCGATGTCGAGCGCACCGGCGACTCCGTCGAGCCCCGCGAAAGGCCGGGAGCCGGGGGAATTTACCCGGCTGTTTTCCTCTCCGGCGGAACCGCCGAAGGCCCCTGCGCCCCCACCGCCGTCCGCTGAAGTTCCCACCGAGGAATTGCCGCTGCCGAAGGCGGTGGCGCCAGCGCCGCCTGCCGGCGGACCCGGTGAATTCACTCGTATGTTTAACGCTCAGGCGGGCGCTCCGCCTGCCGCACCGGAGGCGCCGAAGCCTCCGGCTGCCGCACCGCCTGCGAGCGAGGGTGGTGAATTCACGCGCATGTTCAACGCCCAGTCGCTGGGTGCCACTGCTCCGCCGGAACCGCCGAAGGCACCGGAGCCGCCCAAAGCTCCTGAAGCGCCGAAGCCGCCCGCCGTCGCTCCACCTGCTAACGAAGGCGGTGAGTTCACGCGCATGTTCAACGCCCAATCATTGGGCGCAGCTGCTCCACCCGAACCGCCGAAGGCCCCAGAACCGCCCAAGGCTCCCGAAGCTCCGAAGCCGCCCGCCGCCGCTCCGGCTGCTAACGAAGGCGGTGAATTCACGCGGATGTTCAACGCCCAGTCTTTGGGCAACGCTGCTCCGCCGGAACCACCGAAGGCTCCGGAACCGCCCAAAGTTCCGGAAGCGCCGAAGCCTCCGACTGCTGCCCCGCCTGCTAGCGAGGGTGGTGAGTTCACGCGAATGTTTAACGCCCAATCATTGGGCACCGCCGCTCCACCCGAACCGCCGAAGGCCCCAGAACCGCCCAAGGCTCCCGAAGCTCCGAAGCCTCCGGCCGCCGCTCCGCCCGCCGGCGGAGGTGGGGAGTTTACACGGATGTTCACGGCCCCGCTTCCTGGAAGCATTCCCCCTCCGGAACCGCCCAAGGCAGCCGCGCCGGAACCACCGAAACCGCCCGCCGCACCTCCCGCGGCTCCGCCGGCCGGTGAGTTCACTCGGATGTTTACGGCTCCGGCCGCCGGAAGTATTCCCCCGAAAGCGCCCGAACCTCCAAAACCGCCAAGCGCCCCCGCGGCGCCGCCCGCCGCTGGCGGTGGCGAGTTCACGCGGATGTTCACCGCCCCTGGGCCAGCCACTCCTCCGCCTGCCGCCCCGCCGGCCGCACCTCCCGCCGCGGCATCCAACGATTTCGCAAGCATGTTCAACGCGCCGCCGCAGGCCCCACCTGCGCAGGGCGCTCCGAATGCTCCTGGCGAATTCACCCGCATTTTCAACTCCCCCTCCGGGACA
>CANIFK010000190.1 GCA_947466555.1 Acidobacteriota bacterium
AACTACTTGACCGATTTTGCTTTGGCGGCAACCACCGGAGTTCCACCCGCGGTTGGCGGGGTGTTCGTCCGACGGCTTTCCATCCAATCCCGCCACCAGATGAGGATTGGGCTGGCAATGAAGATCGAAGAGTAGGTGCCGACGATGATCCCTACCACCAGGGCGAAGGAGAATCCGTTCAGAACGGCGCCTCCGAACAGCCACAAGGCAGCGGCGGTGATAAACGTCAGACCGGAGGTGAGCAACGTCCGGCTCAGCGTCTGGTTGATGCTGGCGTTGACAACACTGTCAAACTTCTCCTTGCGCATCAGCGGGAGGTTTTCCCGGATACGGTCGAAGACGACGATGGTATCGTTCATCGAAAAACCGACAAGGGTGAGCAGTGCGGCGATTACAGTGAGGGAGATTTCCTTGTCGAAGATCGAGAAAAGACCGATGGTGATGATGGTGTCGTGGAAGACGGCGATGACCGCCGCCAACCCGTAGATAAACTCAAACCGGAAAGCGATGTAGACGAGCATGCCGGCCAGAGCCAGCAGCGTGGCGTTGAGCGCCTGCGAGCGAAGTTCGGCGCCCACCTTGGGGCCGACCAGATCGAAACCGCGAACCTGATAGGGAGCCACGAACGCTTTTTCCTTCAACACGCTGATGACCTGCGGGCTAACACCATTGACACCGGAAAGGCTGTCGATGTTCCCCAGAAGACCTTTCTTCTGCGTGTCGCGGAAGCTGGTGATGGCCTTAGCCAGATCCTGAACCTGCTGTTCGTTCATGCTGGCGGCAACGGGCCCGCGCAGTTCGTCGGCAATTTTCGCCGTGCCCACATTGCTGAGATCGATTTTGCCGGCACTGCCGCCGCCGAAGTTGGAGGCGAGCGTGTCGACCACGAGCTGCCGAGCGGCGTCGAGCGCCTTTTCATCGCGCAGTTCGGTAGAGATCAGAACGTCATTGGTGGTGGTGTCCCGCTGGACAACGATCTCGCCCGGAATCTTCGCGCTGAGCGCGACCCGGATCTGATCCTCACTCACCGAGTTCTGGAACCGCACGGTGGTCACCGTACCGCCCTTGAAGTCAATTCCGTAACGGGGACCGCCCTTCATAACCAGGCTGCCGATACCCGCCGCGGTCAAAACCAGGGAGGCGATGATGAAGGGCCATTTCTTGCCCAGGAAGTCGAAGTTCGTGTTCTTGAAAATTTCCATGAAGTACAGCTAGCGGTCGCCTTGACGATTGGACACCAAGTTCGAACAACTAGTTCCCGCTTGATCTCAGAAAAAGTATCACAAATTGTTTACTGCACACAAACACCGGCAGGTACTGGGCCGGAGGACTTTAGTCCAGTACCGGCAGCCGGTGTCAAAACTGAAAAGCTTAGATGCTCAACGTGGTCAACTGCTTGTCGCCGGACAGTTCCCAGTCGAAGATGAACTTCGACACGAAGACCGCCGTGAAAATGTTGGCAATCAAACCGATGACGAGCGTGACGGCAAAACCTTTTACCGCCGTCGAACCGAAAGCGAACAGGAAGGCGCAGGAAACCACGGTGGTGACGTGCGTATCGATAATGGTCAGGAAAGCCTTGCCGAAGCCCGCCTCAACGCTGGCGATCACGCCCTTGCCGTTGCGGAGTTCTTCGCGGATGCGCTCGAAGATCAGGACGTTGGAATCCACCGCCATACCGATCGTCAGAATGAATCCGGCGATGCCCGGCAGCGTCAAAACCGCACCGAAGTAGGCGAGGGCGGCCAGCAGGATGATGGCGTTCAGGATCAGCGCGAGCGTGGCGTTAATGCCGGCGCGCTTGTAGTAAACCAACATCACCAGAACCACCACACCGACGCCCACGATGCCGGCCATCAGACCGTCGTGAATCGAATCGGCACCGAGCGACGGGCCAACCGTCCGCTCTTCGAGGTAGACGATCCCGGCGGGCAGCGAACCGGAGGTCAGCGTCAGAGCCAGATCGCTGGCCGACGTCTGATCGCCGATGCCGGTGATGCGGCCGGAGTCTTCAATCTTGCTTTGAATCGTGGCAACGCTGAAGATCTTGTTGTCGAGAACCACAGCGAGCTTGTTGTTGATGTTCGATTCGGTGAAGCGCCCGAAGCGCTTAGAGGCGTCCTGCGAAAGAGTGAAGGACGTTTCCCACTTGCCGAACTCGTCCTGCGAAGGACGGGCGTTGCGAAGATCGCGACCAGTGACGACGGCGTTGCGGCCGAGCAGCCACCAGGACTCACCCTGCGAACCGGGCTTCACGCGTTCCTGCGCCAGCCGGGTACCGAGCGGTAGGATCCCACCGTTCTGCGCCAGAGCCTGCGCGCGGTCGCTGAACGGGCCGCCGCGCACTTCGGTGATTTCGAGCATCGCCGCGGCTTGCAGAATCGCCTTCACGCGGGCGGGGTCGTCCACACCCGGCATCTGCACCAGAATTTCCGATTCGTTCTTCGTGCCGCCGCGCTGTTGCACGGTCGCTTCAGCCAGGCCCAAGCCGTTGATGCGGTTTTCAATCGTGCGCATCGAGCGTTCAACCGTTTCCTTGCGGAGGACACCGGCTTCGGTGGGCTTGTAGGTCAACTTGAAGTCGGACCCGGAAACCGAGTTCAGATTCCACGCGGCAAAGCGAGAGCTGACCACTTCCCGGAAGGCGCCGACTTTGTCAACGGCGATTCCCTTGGCGACGATCTCGATCGTATCGGCATCTTCCAGCCGCTGCGGATCGTTGCGGTCGAGCACCCCGTACGGGACCCCGTCCTTCTGCAATTCCACTTTCAGGCGTTCAATCGTCTGGTCGGCTTCCGCCTTGAAGGCGTCCTGCACCTGGACCTGGAGCACCAACTGGCTTCCGCCCTTCAGGTCAAGACCGAGGCGGATGTTGTCGTTCCAGTTCTTAGCCAACTCGGCGCCACTCTTGGGCAGGCCGATGATGCCGTAGGCGCAGATCAGAATGATCGCCAACACGAAAATTGCTTTGTTACGCAGGGTACTGTTCATGGGTGTTGCTCTTGTTCGAATTTCTTTACGAGGACGCGGAGTCCGGATTTTGAAGCGACGCGACCGCACTGCGCGCCATTTGGAGTTTTACGTTGTCGGGCTTCACCTTGATCACAATGGTGTCGTCGTTTCCGATGTCGACGATCATCCCGACCAATCCACCGCTCGTGACGACAATATCGCCCTTTTTGAGATTCTGCAACATTTGGGCCGTTTGCTTCTTTTGCTTTTGCATCGGAAGAAACAGCAGGAAGTAGAAAATCCCGAAAATCGCCACCATCGGCAGAAAGCCGAGGACAGAATTGAGTGGTGAAGAAGAGACGAAAAGACTGAGTATCACTCGGTTCCTACTACCGTTGCGGTACGGTTCGCGCTAAGAAGTTGTGGGAATTCCCCAAGCAAAATAGACTGCCTGATCCGCCTCATGATGTCAAGGTAATGCCGCATATTGTGGAGAGTACCCAGTACGGCAAAGAGGATTTCGCCGGCTAAAAACAGGTGCCGCAGGTACGATTTGGAGAAGTTCCGGCACGTGTAGCAGCCACAGGCGGGGTCCAGAGGCCCTCGGTCATCCCGATATCGCGAATTTTTAATGATTACGCGGCCTTCGGATGTAAACAAACACCCGTTTCGCGCGTTACGTGACGGCATGACGCAATCCATCATATCCACTCCGCGAGCCACGTATTCAATTAATTCTTCGGGCTTGCCAACGCCCATCACATAGCGAGGCTTTTCCTTCGGCAAAAGCGGCGTCGTGACTTCGGTCATCGCCAGCGATTCTTCCCGCGGTTCCCCCACCGAAAGCCCGCCAATCGCGTATCCCGGCGCGTTCAGCTCCAATAATTTCTCGGCACACTCGACACGAAAATCCTTGTTCATCGCGCCCTGCACGATGGGAAACAGCGCCTGCTTCGTTTCGAATTTCCGGTAGTGGCGGAACGCCTGTTCGGCCCAGCGAATGGTGCGGTGCATGGAGCGCCGTACCTCTTTTTCCGAAGGGGGTGGGTACTCAAGGCACTCATCGAGCACCATCATGATGTCCGATCCGAGAGCCCGCTGGACGTCCACGGTCGATTCCGGCGTGAATAAATGCTTGTCGCCGTTGAGGTGCGAGTGGAAAACCACGCCCTCTTCGGTGACCTTGCGGATCTTGCTCAACGAGAAAACCTGGAAGCCGCCGGAGTCGGTCAGGATCGCTCGCGGCCAGCGGACGTATTCGTGCAGGCCGCCGAAATCACGGATCAACTCGTGGCCCGGACGCAGGTAGAGATGGTACGTGTTCGCCAGGATGATCTTGGCGTCGAGATCGTGCTCCAGTTGCGCGGGCGTCAGGCCTTTCACCGTTCCCTGCGTGCCAACGGGCATAAACACAGGGGTTTCAATGGTGCCGTGCGGCGTGTGAATCAGTCCGGCGCGCGCGCCGGTGGTGGGGCATTGGGCCTGCAACTCGAAGTGCAGGCCCTCTTTGAGAGAAGGGGGGTTAGAGTCCACGGTACTTGCGGAGATGGGTCGCGTCCTTGATAAAAATTTCGCCGCCGGCGAGGGCCGTGTGGGCCCAGACGGCGGAGTCGGCCACTTTGTATTTCTTGGCCAGATCGTACTTTTCTTTGTTCTTGCGCAGGACCAGCAGTTCGCCTTCGACGCTCGTGGCGAGGATGGCGTTGTCGGCCAGGATCAGCGAAGCGCTCAAGGCGTCGCGGCCTTCGGTCTGCCACAGCACTTTGCCGGTGGCCATCGACAAGGCCAGGAACTGCCCCTTCTTGCGGTTGGAGTGGGCGTAGATGGTATCGCCGTCAAGAACGGGCGAACTCATGTACATGGTCACCTCCGCATTCTTCCATACGGGCGCTACTTTCCACGATTTATCTTCCTGGATCTCCATCCGCAAAAGATCCGTTCCGGTGCGAACGGCGGAGACCAGTACCTTGTCCTGGTCAACAATCGGGGTGATGATGTTCTCGCGGAACTCATTCTTGAACGGATAGGACCAAAGAACCCGCCCATCCTCCTCAGCAACAGCGAATACAGTGTCGCTCGACAACGTGATCAGCATCGACACCCCGCGGAAATTGTGAATGACCGGACTGGCGTAGCCGGGGCCCGAACCGGGATTGGCGGCCCAGATCTGCTTTCCGTTGCGCACGTCGAGCGCCAGGAACTTCCCGCCTCGATCATCCCCGGTGTGCAGGTAAATACGGCCGTTGTTGCCGATGGGCGATGCGGCGGCGCCGGTGAAGCCATCGTCGGTTTTCTGCTGGGCGGAGTAGTCGTTGCGCCACAGCAGTTTGCCGGTAGCGGCGTCGAAGCAGGAGAGGACGGCGCTGGCGCCCCAGGTCACCAGATGGGTGCCGTTGTAGAGCAGGGGCGTGGCGAAGGGGCCATCGTCCATGCTGGTGGCCGCAGGGTTCTTCTTGAAGGGCGCGGGGTAATCGGCTCGCCACTGGGGCTTGCCGCTGGCGCGGTCGAAGGCCTGCACCACTTCCCTGCCCTTTTGGCGGGAGAAGGTAAAGACGCGGGTACCGCTGACGATAGGGGCGGCGTAACCGGTGCCGATTTCGACATTCCAATCGGCCGTCAGCTCCGCCGGCAGCTTATCGAAATCCACCTTGTGGCTGGCCAACCCATTCCGGGAGAAGCCGCGCCACTGGCGCCAGTCAGACCCCGCGGCCGTGGCGAGGAGTAGTACAAAACAGATCGCACGCATTACTCGTAGCGTAACGCTTCTGTGGGGTTCAGCCGTGAGGCACGGTTGGCGGGCAGGATTCCGAAGACGAGTCCGACCAGGAACGACGTCGAAAAAGCGACTGCGATCGAGATGGGCGAGATGGGAATATCGATCCCGCCAAAATAGCCCGCCGCCAGCGGCCCAGCCACGCCAACGGCGATCCCAAGCAACCCGCCGCCGACGCTGATCAACACGGCTTCGACGAGAAACTGCGTCAGCACGGCCCGCCGTGTGGCGCCCACGGACATGCGGATACCGATCTCGCGCGTGCGCTCCGTCACCGTGACCAGCATGATGTTCATGATGCCGATGCCGGAGATCAGCAGCGCGATCGCGCTGACCAGGATCAGCACGATGGTCAGGATAAGCGCGATGTTTTCGGCGGCCGCCAGAATGCCGGTCAGGTTGTCGACGTAGTATTTCGCCCCCGCCCGGTGCCGGGATTCCAGCAGCGCCTGCACCTGTTTCGTCAACCGCACCACATCGCCCGGGTCGCGCGCCTGCACGTACATGGGGTCGATGCGCTCTTCACTGGTCAGGTATTTCAACACCGTGATCGGCACCAGAATCGTCTCTGTGGATAGCTCCGATAAACCGAAACTGTCCGTCTTTTCCCGGAACGTGCCGATGATCGTGAACTGCAGCCCCTGGATCTTGACCACCTGCCCAATCGAGTTCGACTGACTGCCATAGAGCTTGATCGCCAGCTTCTCCGTCAGCATCGCCACGCGGTTGCGCAGCGCCACGTCGTCGGATTGCATCACCCGGCCCGCGGCGTTAATCAGATTCCGGACGCGGGCATATTGCTCGTCGCTGCCGATGATCTTCACATCGCGCACCTTGCCCTGAATGGCCATCTGGTCATAGACGGTCATCACGCCGGTCGCCGCGGCGATCCTTCCAGGAAACGCGTTGCGCACGGCCGCCACGTCGGCGATCTTCACGAAGTCCGCTTCCACTGAGGTGCCCGTGCGATTGCCGGCCTCGTAGTAGGCGATGATCAGGTTCGACCCGATGCCCCGGATCTGCTCCAGCACGTAGTCCCGGCTGGTCATCGAGATCGTCACCACCAGAATCACCGATGCGTTGCCGATCACCAGTCCCAACGCCGTCAACAGCGTCCGCACAAGGTTCGCCCGCAGGGCCTGCAAACTAAAGCGAAGAACCTCGCGCAGATTCATGGCCTATAGGCCGCCGGTGGCTTGCTTCAACAGTTTTTCCGCTTCTTCGCGCGTTGGCAGATCCGGGTTCAACGGCGCCTGCAGATACGACTGCAGCAGCGCGCGGGCCGTCGGCAGGTTCTGTTTCGCCTCGATGTAGGTCTGGGCGGTCTTAAACATCACTTGCGGATCCTTCGGAGAGATCTTCTCCGCGCGGCCCAGCCATGTCACGCTTTCATTAAACCGGCCGTGGCGAGCCAGGAACCGGGCCACGTCCAGGACCCGCCCCACCGACTTCGGCGCCAGGTCCGCGGCGCGGCGCAGGTGCCGCTCGGCGTTGTTGAAATCCTTCCGCGCTTCCATCAGCTTGGACTGGGCGAACTCGTATTCGGCCGCGTCCAACGCCTTGATCTTCGGCAAAAGGCCCTGCGCCTTGTCGAGGCCCCCGCCCAAGAATCCCGGAGCCTGGAGGTAGTACTCAAACAGGTCGTTCAGCGCTTCGCCGTTGCCAGCGTCGAATTGCACAGCCTTTTCGAAATTTTGACGGGCCTTGGAGGCGTAACCCGGGGCGGCGAGGGGAAAAGCGGTCTCCGCCCGCTTGCCGAACGCGCGGCCCAGCCAGTGGTAATAGTGCGAATTGGAAGGGTTCGCCTGGACGGCCTTCTCCAGAAAATCGGTGGCCTTCTTGTAGTCTCCCAAGCCATACGCAGCCCTGCCGGCCAGCAAAAGAGCATCCGAATTTTGGCCCAATAAGGGTTGGACAGCCTGCAACGCATCGCGGTAGCGCGTCTGCTGGTACAGGGCTTCGGCGTTGCGAAGCGGTTCCGGCGCGGCCAGTGCGAGCGTAGCGAAGGCGAGTCCGAGTAGTGTGATTCGCATCCGTCCCGTTCAGTTAACCCGTTTCTTTTGATGGTACAACACAAAAACGGATTCACTTATCTCTACGTAGCACGCGGCAAAATGGTTTCGTTTGGGTCAAACCAGTAACGCCGAAGCAACTGGAAACATCCCTTAAGCGGCGGCGAGTATAGTATCGTGGGATTTGGCAAAAACTCACCCCCGTTGGAGGTTCAAAATGAAGGCATTGCATAGATTGGCGAGTTTGACAGCCCTCTTGGCGCTGTTCACGTTCGGCGCTATGGCGCAGACCGCATCGCTCGAAGGCGAAGTGAAAGGCGAAGACGGCAAGCCGCTGAAGGACGCCCTGATCAAGCTGGAACGGAAAGATATCAAAGGCTCGTACAAGGTCAAGACCAACAAGAAGGGCCAGTGGTTCCACGCCGGCCTGCCGCTGGGTACCTATGACGTCAGCCTGGAAGTCGATGGCAAAGTGGCCGATATGGTGAAGGGTGTCCGCACCCGCCTCGGCGATCCCCTGCCCGTAAACTTCGACCTGTCGAAGATGGCTGCACAACGCAAAGCCATGGAACAGGCAGCCTCCACTGGAAAAGTGACCGAGGAAATGTCGCGCGAAATGACGAAGGAGCAGAAGGAAGCTCTGGAGAAATCGGCGAAAGAACGCGCCGCCGCGCTCGCCAAGAACAAGGAATTGAACGATGCCTTCAACGCCGGCA
>CANIFK010000191.1 GCA_947466555.1 Acidobacteriota bacterium
CGACGTTCTCGAGCGCGTCGAAGCTGTCAAGAAGGACACCCTCCCCGCCGGCGTCGAAATCGCCATCACCCGCCACTACGGCGAAACGGCCTCGGAGAAGTCGAACGAACTCCTCTTCCACATGGCCATCGCCATCTTCTCGGTCACGCTCTTAATCGGCCTCACCCTCGGCGTCCGCGAATCCGGAATCGTCTTCGTCGCCATCCCGGTCACCCTCGCCCTCACGCTCACGGTCTTCTACCTCTACGGCTACACGCTGAACCGCATCACATTATTCGCCCTCATCTTCTCCATCGGCATCCTCGTCGACGACGCCATCGTCATCGTCGAAAACGTCGTCCGCCACGCCCGTATGGCGTCCAACGACGGTCGCCCGCTCACCGACATCGCCATCGAAGCCGTCGACGAAGTCGGCAACCCGACAATTCTCGCCACTCTCACCGTCATCGCCGCCATCCTCCCCATGGCCTTCGTCGGCGGCCTCATGGGTCCCTACATGCGCCCCATCCCCATCGGCGCCACCGCCGCCATGATCTTCTCCCTATTAGTCGCGTTCCTGGTAACTCCCTGGGCCACCGTCCGCTTACTCAAACACGATAACTCCGGCCATCACGACGGCCACGAAGACAAACTGACAATCCTTTACCGGAAGTGGATGGACAAGCTCATCCATCAACCCTTCTTCCGCTGGTCCTTCCTCGGCGCCGTCGCCTTCATGCTGCTGGCCGCCTGCGGGCTCATCTACATCAAGTTCGTCCAGGTGAAGATGCTGCCCTTCGACAACAAGAGCGAGTTCCAGGTCATCATCAACATGCCCGAAGGCACCCCGCTCGAAGAGACGGCCCGCGCCGCCCGTGCGTTAGCCGACGCCACCCTCGACCAGCCCGAAGTTACCGACGTCCAGACCTACTCCGGCACCGCCAGCCCCTATAACTTCAACGGCCTCGTCCGTCATTACTTCCTGCGCTCGGCCCCCAACATGGCCGACCTTCAGGTCAACCTCAAAAACAAACACGATCGAAAGAACGACTCCCACGCCATAGCCCGCCAAATGCGCCAGCGCCTCCTGCCGATTGCGAAGCAATTCAACGCCCGCATCCAGGTCGCCGAAGTCCCCCCCGGCCCTCCTGTCCTCCAAACCCTCGTCGCCGAAGTCTACGGACCCGACGCCAAGGGCCGCGACCGGGTGGCGAAGGAGATCATGAGCGTCCTCGAAAAGACCAACGGCGTCGTCGACATCGATTGGTACGGCGAAGACGATCAACCCCGCCGCCGCTACAAGCTCGATGAAACGAAGGCAGCCGCCAACGGCATTACCGCCGAAATGCTCGCCCGGACACTCGAACTCGCCGCCGCCGGCCACTCCGTCGGCATCCTCCATGACGACAACGCCAAAGAGGACATCCCCATCCAAGTAAGGCTCGACCGCGCTCTCCGCTCCCGCCCCGAGACATTCCTAAGCCTCCGCGTCAACGGAGTCGCCCTCTCCGAATTCGTGACCGTCGAAGAAGGCATCGCCGACAAAGCCATCTACCGCAAAAATCTCCAGCCCGTCACCTACGTCACCGCCGATGTCGCCGGCGTCGTCGAATCCCCCGTCTACGTCATCTTCGACCTCTCCGACAAAGTCGACAAAATCGCCGGCGCCTACACCGTCAAATGGGACGGCGAATGGTTCATCACCAAAGAGGTCTTCCGCGACCTTGGAATCGCCTTCGGCGCCGTCATGATTCTCATCTACATCCTGGTCGTCGGCTGGTTCGAAAGCTTCCTGACGCCGCTGTTGATCATGGCCGCAATCCCGTTCTCCCTCGTCGGCATCCTCCCCGCCCACGGCGCGCTCAACGCCTTCTTCACCGCCACCTCAATGATCGGCTTCATCGCCGGCGCCGGCATCGTCGTCCGCAACTCCATCATCCTCGTCGACTTCATCGAGCTCCGCCGAAAAGAAGGCATGCCGCTCGACCTCGCCGTCATCGACGCCGGCGCCGTCCGCTTCCGGCCCATGATGCTCACCGCGGCCGCCGTAGTCGCCGGCAGCCTGGTCATACTCTTCGACCCCATCTTCCAAGGCCTGGCAATATCGCTCATGGCCGGCGAAATCGCCTCCCTCATGCTGTCCCGGGTCACCGTACCAATTCTTTACTTCATCGCCAATCGCTCAGGAGACTTAAAATAATGAACGTAGATCGCGCCCTCCGCCTCGTCGCCGGCGTCGTCGTGATGGTCACCGTCGCCCTCGGTCACTTCGTTGACGCCAACTGGTACTACTTCACCGCCTTCGTCGGCCTCAACCTCTTCCAGTCGGCGTTCACCAACTGGTGCCCAATGATGACAATATTGAGGAAGATGGGATTACAAGGCTAATGGATTCCGCCCTCGGGCTACACCGGCTGCACTTCGCGTTCACGATCACTTACCACTACCTCTTCCCCCAGTTGACGATGGGCCTCGCCCTGCTCATCTTCATCCTGAAGACGATGGCCATCCGCACCGGCAACCCGCTCTACGAAAACGCCGCCCGCTTCTGGACCAAAATCTTCGGCATCAACTTCGCCATGGGCGTCGTCACCGGCATCCCCATGGAGTTCCAATTCGGCACCAACTGGTCCCGCTTCTCAAAAGCCACCGGCGGCGTCATCGGCCAGCTCCTCGCCATGGAGGGCATGTACTCCTTCTTCCTCGAATCCTCCTTCCTCGGCATCCTCCTCTACGGTCGTGAGAAGGTCGGTCCACGCGTCCACTGGTTCGCCTCCCTCGCCGTCTTCCTCGGCTCATGGCTCAGCGGCTTCTTCATCATTGCCACCGACTCCTGGATGCAACACCCCGTCGGCCACCGCATCGGCCCCAACGGCGAAATCATCCTCGACTCCCTCTCCGCGCTCCTGCTAAACCCCTGGACCTTCGTCCAATACGCCCACAACATGACCGCCTCCGTCGTCACCGCCTCCGCCGTCATGTGCGCCGTCGGCGCCTTCTACGTCCTGTCTAACAAACACCTCGAATACGGCCGCCTCTTCCTCACCATTGGCGTCCCCGCCTTCGCCCTCTCCGCCGTTATGGTCGCCTTCCCCACCGGCGACATCCAGGGCAAAATGGTCGCCCAATACCAGCCCGTCGCCCTCGCCGCCATGGAGGGCCACTTCGATACCAAATCCGGCGCCAGCCTGAACGTCATCGGCCAACCCGACGTCGAAAACCAGCGCATCGATAATCCCATCACCCTACCCAAGGTCCTCAGCTTCATCTCCTACGGCCGCTGGAACGCCGAAGTAAAAGGCCTCAACGACGTCCCCCGCGACCAATGGCCCGACAACATCGGCCTCCTCTTCTACTCCTTCCACATCATGGTCGGCCTCGGCACGGTGATGATCGCCCTCTCGCTGGTAGCTTTCCTTTTCCTTCGCCTCAAGAAACTCGACACAAACAAACCCCTCCTCTGGGCCCTCCTCCTCGCCTTCCCCCTCCCCTACATCGCCACCACCTTCGGCTGGATGACCACCGAGCTCGGCCGCCAACCCTGGCTCGTCTACGGCCTCCTCCGCACCGCCGACGGCTACTCCACCCGCGTCTCCGCCGGCAACACCCTCTTCACCCTCCTGGGCTTCCTCGGCCTCTACGCCCTGCTCAGCATGCTCTTCCTCTTCCTCATCCAACGCGAACTCGCCAAAGGTCCTGAATAAATGGGAGAAGTCTGGTTCTGGCTCATCGCCCTATCCCTAGCTATCTATGTATTGCTCGACGGCTTCGACCTCGGTGCCGGCGCCCTCCACCTCTACCTCGCCAAAACCGACGAAGAGCGCGAGCAGATCCTCGCCTCCATCGGCCCCTTCTGGGATGGCAACGAGGTCTGGCTCCTCGCCGGCGGCGGCACGTTTTTCTTCGCCTTCCCTTCGCCGTTTTCTGCTGCATTTTCGGGATTTTATCTGCCATTAATGGTGGTTTTATGGCTACTTTTGCTGCGCGGAATCGCCATCGAAAGCCGCCATCTGCTCCACAACGCCCTCTGGAACCCGTTCTGGGACGTCATCTTTTCCGCCTCCTCCGCCCTCCTTTGCATCTTCTTCGGAGCGGCCCTCGGCAACGTCATCCGCGGCGTCCCGCTCGACGGGAATGGCGAGTTTTTCCTCCCCCTCTGGACCACCTTCACGCCCGGCCCCAATCCCGGCATTCTCGATTGGTACACGGTCCTGGTCGCCGTTCTCGCCACCGTCGCCCTGCTCCACCACGGCGCCCTCTGGGTCGCCTATCGCACCCACCAACCCCTTGAAAACAGAGCCCTCGATGCCGCCAAACACCTCTGGATCGCCCTCACCGTCCTCACCCCCATCGTCACCCTGGTCAGCCAGTACGTCCGCCCCGGCCTGTTCGATAACTTCGGCCGCTACCCCATCGGCGTCGCCTTCCCCATCCTCGCCATTTTCGGCCTCACCGCCTCCCGCGGCACCCGCAAGTTCCTCGGCTCCTGCGCCTTCCTCCTGGGCATGTTGCTCAGCGTCGTCTTCAGCGTCTTCCCTAGCATCCTCCCCGGCATCGGAAACCCCGGATTAACCATCCATAACAGCGCCGCGCCCCTCTATGGACTCCAAATCGGGCTAGTATGGTGGATTCCGGCTTTTCTCCTCTCCTGCGCCTACGCGGCATTCCTCTACCGCCGATTCGCTGGAAAAGTGGACCGTCCGGCAGCAACTTGATCTCAGTTTCGGGGTTTATCATCGGTTATGACTTTACGGGTCGCGCTCGCGGCGCTGTTCTTTGCATTCGGCCTCCAGGCCCAGACCTGTACCTCGGTCACCCTCAACAACACCGGCGCCTTCGCCAACGCCACCGCCAGTAACGGCACTTTCACCATCACTGGCACCCCGTCCAACTGTGCCAAATCCGCCACCAGCAACGTTCCCTGGATCACAATCAGCTTCGGCGGC
This sequence comes from Acidobacteriota bacterium, assembly GCA_947466555.1. Taxonomy (GTDB): domain Bacteria; phylum Acidobacteriota; class Terriglobia; order Bryobacterales; family Bryobacteraceae. The sequence goes on from CANIFK010000191.1 coordinate 4,926, forward strand.
GGCACCGCCAACCCCTCCACCGTCGGCTACTCCGTCCAGGCCAACGCCTCCCCGAACCAGCGCATAGGCACCATCACCGTCAATGGCGGCCTCGCCACGTTCTCGGTCACCCAGTCCGGCATCGCCTGTACCTACAACATCTCCCCCGCCTCGGCCACCATCACCGCCGATGGCGGCACCGGCACCGCCAACGTCACCACCACCTCCGAATGCGCCTGGACGCCCACCTCCTCCGCCTCCTGGATCACCATCACCGGCGGCGCCACCACCGGCAACGGCAGCTTCTCCTACCGCGTCGCGCCCAACACCACCAAAGACGCCCGTTCAGCCACCATCAACGTCGGTAACGACACCCTCACCATCAACCAGAACCCCGCCTGCAGCTTCACCCTCGCCCCCAGCTTCCAACAGATCCGCGCCTCCGCCGAATCCGGCTCCGTCACCATCACCGCCAACGTATCCAGCTGCGCCCGCAGCGCCATCAGCGATTCCTCCTGGCTCACCATCCCCGTCGGCTCCTCCGGCACCGGCACCGCCACCCTCTCCTGGACCGCCGCCGCCAACACCACCGCCAGCCCCCGCACCGGCCGCATCACCGTCGGCGACGCCACCTTCTCCGTCCAACAGGAAGGCGGCGCCTGCACCTTCTCCCTCGCCCCCACCACCCAAAACGTCACCGCCATCGGCGGCACCGGGTCGTTCACCATCACGACAAGCTGCCAGTGGGCCGCCGCCACCACCGCGCCCTGGCTCACCATCACCAGCGCCTCCTCCGGCACCGGCACCGCCACCCTCAGCTTCCGGGCCGATCCCAACCCCACGCCCGCTCAACGCACCGGCTCCATCACCATCGGCGGCACCGCCTTCCTGGTCACACAGGACGCAGCCGGCTGCTCTCTCGAAATCTCCTCCAGCGCCGTCGAAGTCCCCTCCGGCGGCGGCGGCGGCAGCTTTGAAATCTCTTCCACCATCGGCTGCAACTGGACCGCCGGCGCCAACGTCCCCTGGATCACCATCGTCGCCGGCTCGAGCGGCAATGCCAACGCCACCCTAAGCTTCACCGCCGCGCCCAACACCACCCCCGGCACCCGCACCGGCCTCATCACCGTCGGCAACCGCACCTTCACCGTCACCCAGCCCGGCGCCGCCTGCGAACTCTCCATCGCCCCCACGTCCAACACCAACATCCCCTCCAACGCCTTCCAGGGCACCATCGCCATCACCTCCACCTGCCAGTGGACCGCCCAGTCCTCCGTCCCCTGGATCACCATCACCGCCGGAGCCAGCGGTACCGGCAACGGCCAGGTCGATTACTCCATCCCCGCCAACCCCTCGGCCACCACCCGCACCGGAACCATTCGCATCGGGAATCTCACATTCAACGTCAGCCAGTCCGGCGGCGGCTGCACGCTCTCCATCGCCCCCCAACGCGCCACCGTCGCCGGCGGCAACGCCAACGGCCGCTTCACCGTCAACGGCTCCCTCGGCTGCCAGTGGACCCCCTCCACCACCGATCTCTGGATCACCATCTCCGGCTTCTCCTCCATCAACGGCTCCGGCGCCGTCGACTTCACCACCACCCCCAACTTCACCGGCGCCGAACGCACCGGCTCCATCAAACTCACCAACGACGTATCGTTCACAGTGGTCCAATCCACCGCCAAACCCGCGATCGTCGCCAACGGCATTCTCAACGCCGCCAGCTTCAAAGGCGGCCCCGTCGCCCCCGGTGAAATCGTCACCATCTACGGCACCCTCATGGGCCCGGCGGAAATCAAAACCCTCGAACTCACCACCGACCGCACGGGCATCACCGACTCACTAGCCAACACCCGCGTCCTCTTCGATGGCCAGCCCTCGCCCATGATCTACACCACCGAAAAACAGATCTCCGCCATCGTCCCCTACGAACTCCAAGGCAAGACCACCGCGAAGCTCAAAGTGGAATACCAGGGCGCGCAATCGGACGAAGTCGAAGTCGCCGTCGCCCCCACCGCCCCGGCCATCTTCACCCAAAACGCCAGCGGCACCGGCCTCGGCGCGGTTCTCAATCAGGACAACTCGCTCAACACCGCCGCCAACGCCGCCCAGCGCAATTCCATCATCCAGATCTTCGCCACCGGCGGCGGCCAGACCACGCCCGCCGGCCAAACCGGCAAACTAGCCGGCACCCCGCTCCCGCAGTACCCCGCCGGCCGCGTCACCGTTCGCATCAACAACATCGACGCCCCCGTCGTCTACTCCGGCGCCGCGCCCGGCTTGATCCAGGGCCTCATCCAGATCAACGCCCGCGTACCGGCCACCGCCCCCATCGGCGCCGCCGTGCCCATCGTCGTTCGCATCAATAACGTCGATAGCCCCACCGGCGTCACCATCGCCGTCCGCCAATGACAGCCCTCTTCCTTCTTGCCGCGGCGCTCTTCACCATAGACACTGCCAAAACCGAGGTCACCTGGTCCCTCGGCGCCGCGCTCCACACCGTCCACGGCACCTTCCGCCTGAAGAGCGCCGCCCCTCAATCCGGCCAGATCGTCATCGACGCCACCACCGGCCAATCCGGCAACACCTCCCGTGACGCCAAGATGCACAAAACCGTGCTCGAAAGCGCCAAGTACCCCGAAATCGTCTTCACCCCCAAGCGCATCGACGGCCCCATCGCCCCCACCGGAAGCTCCGAAATCAAGCTCATCGGCGACATCCAGATCCACGGCTCGACCCACGAAATCACCATCCCCGCAAAAGTGGAAGACGCCCGGAAATTCAAAGCGACATTCACCATCCCCTACGTCGCCTGGGGCATGAAAAACCCCGGCACCTTCCTGCTCCGCGTCGACGACAAAGTCGAAATCACCATCACCGGCGAAGCCCGCCTCCCCAACCCCAATTGACGAAGGGGTATCTCTCGTGAGCAAACTATCACCACGATGAAATTTTTCTCCACCATCACGCTGCTCCTTGCGACCGCGACCCTCTTCGCCCAGGCTCCTCAAGCCCCGCCCAAGACGCACCTGAAAGTCGGCGACACCGCCCCGGACTTCACCCTCCCCTCCACCACCGGCAAGCCCGTCAAACTGTCGGATTTCCAAGGCAAGAAGAACGTCGTACTCGCCTTCTACCCGGCTGCCTTCACCGGCGGCTGCACCAATGAGATGAAGGCGTACGGCGCCAGCATCGCCAAGTTCGAAGGGGCCGACACGCAGGTCTTCGGCGTCTCCACCGACAACTCCCCCTCCCAAAAGGTGTTCGCCGAACAGACCAACGCAACGTTCCCCATGCTCAGCGATTTCCGCGACCGCAACGTCTCCAAAGCCTACGGCATCCTGATGCCCTCGGGCGTTGCCAACCGCGCCACCTTCGTCGTCGACAAAGCCGGCAAAATCCAGTTCATCGAAGAAGGCAAAGCCGCCGTCGATATCACCGGCGCCGCCACCGCCTGCAGCCGTCTCGCCGGCAAGCACTAACCAATGCGCGCACTCCTCGCCGTTGCGCTCCTTACCGCGGGCCTCGCTCTGCCGAAGGAGCGCAC
>CANIFK010000192.1 GCA_947466555.1 Acidobacteriota bacterium
GCGCGGTAGCTGTCGATCATGCGGCGGATGATGTCCTGGTTGATCTTGATCTTGCCTTTGTCGATGAGGCGATTGACGAGACCATCTTCGAACAGATCCTTGCGTTCCTGGGCCTTGCGGCCCTTGATGCCGGTGATGAGGTTCGTGCGTTCGCTGGCGAGCTTGCTCATGTCGGCATCGGTCTTGGAGACCAAGCGGGCGACGGCGACCTGGCCGCTGACGTTGTGCGGGCCAGAGAGCGAACCGGCGGGTTTCTCGAAGAGATCGGAGAAGTACGTCGCCGAGCCCACCGCTTGGATGTTGCCGTCGCGGGTGAATTCGTCGCTGGTCTTCACTTCGCCGCCGACGGCCTTGGCGATGGCTTTGAGATCGCCACCGGCCTTGACCATGCCTTCGACTTCCTTGGCCTTGGCGGCCATGATTTCGAACGCCTTCTGTTCGGTGAGCTGGGCGCGGATGCCGTTTTCGACTTCGTTCAGTTCGGCGCGGCGGACCGGGGTGATGCCCTGGAGGACGCCGATGGCGATCTTGTTATTGCCGATGACGATGCCGTTGCTGACGCCGCCGGGCTGGAGCGAGAAGACCGCGGAGGAGAAGTCCTGGTTAACGCCGATTTCCTGGAGCGGATCGCTGGGCCGGGCTTCCTGGACCGAGTAGTGGTTCAGGTTGTACTTGGCGGCGATGGCGGCGGCGTTCTTGGGGGCCTTGGCGAGTTCGGCGCGGGCCTGTTCGGCGGCCTGTTCCATGCGGGCCTGGACCTGCTGGCGGCGCATTTCGGTGGCGAGTTCGGCCTTCACGTCGTCGAACGACTTGACCTTGGGTTCTTCGCGGTCGAGAACCTGGAGGATGTGGAAGCCGTATTCGGTTTTGACGAGGTTGGAGATTTCGTTCTTCTTGAGGGAGAAGGCCGAGGCTTCGAAGTTCGCCACGGTCTGGCCTTTGACGACCCAATCGAGGTCGCCGCCCTTGGCCTTGGAGCCGGGGTCGTCGGAGTGTTCGGTGGCGAGCTTGGCGAAGTCCGCGCCGCCCTTGATCTGCTGGAGAACACCGGTGGCCTTGGCTTCGATGGCCTTCACGTCGGCATCCGACTTTTCGGTGGTCTTAAAGAGAATGTGGCGGACGTGGACGCGTTCACCGGAGCGCCAACGGTCGCCGGCGGAGGCGTAGACCTGGCGGAGCGTATTTTCGCTGACGTCGATGGTGGCGCCGATCTTTTCTTCGGAGGCGACCAGGAGATCGAAGCTGCGCTTTTCTTCCGTCTTGAAACGGTCGCGGTTGGCGTTGAAGTAGGTCTGGATGTCGGCGGGGGAGAGCGTCACCTGACCTTTGAACTTGTCGGCGGCGAAGGTGACGTATTCAACCTTGATCTTTTCGTTGCGGCGCTTGTATTCGCCTTCGATTTCGTCGGCGGTGACGATGAGGCCTTCCATGACCAGGTTGCGGAGTTTGACGAGCTGCATCTGCTTGCGCACGTTCGATTCAAACTCGGGGATGGTCAGGCCCTGCTGGGAGAGGAAGCCCGCGTAGAGTTCCTTGTTGAAGCCGCCCTGGAAGATGTTGGGCAGCATCGACTTGATGGCGTTGGCGACTTCCTCTTCGGAGACGCGGATGCCCATGTCGTTGGCCTGGCAGGCGGTGGCGCGTTCGGCTACGAACTGGTTGACGAATTCCGGGATGTAGTTCTGGATCATCTGCATGGGGAACGATTTGTTCTTCAAGGCAGATTGGAGCTGCATCTGGACTTCGCGCAGCGTGATTTTGGAATCGCAGACTTCGGCGATAACGGCTTCATTCGTCGTGGCACCACCACCGGGGCCGCCGGGGACAAGGTAGGCGACCATGGACAAGGCAACTAGGCCGAGCATGACAGTCAAGGTGGTACGAACCGCTTTGTCGCGGCTCCGGAACATATCAAACATGAAACTGGGACTCCTGCAGAGGTAGGCTCCAAATATTATAGCGTGGCGAAGCTATTCCCACTCGATGGTGCCGGGCGGCTTATGCGTGAGGTCGTAATAGACCGCGGCAATTCCCGGGATAGCGAGCAGGGCGTCACGCATTTTATGGAGCAGTTTTTCCGGCATGGGCACGGATTGAGCGGTCATGCCGTCCACCGAATCGATGGGGCGGAGGACGACGGAATCGGGAAGGCCGTCGCCACCCAGGGGGATGAGAACGACGGGGAACTGCCAAACTTGTTTGTCGAAGCCGGAGTCGTGGGAGAGTTGGCGGACGACGGCATCGGCTTTGCGGAGGCGGTCCATGCGGCCGGGGGTGATGGCGCTTTGGATGACCGACTGGCGGGAGAGGGGGATGTTGTGGCCGACTTCGCCGATGACGCGGTTGACGCGCTGGTCGGCATTGATGGCTTCGGTGGCGCGGGCGTGATCGAGGTGATTGACGACGAGGACGGGGCGGTAGGAGCGGGAGTCGCCCTGGACGCCGACGGAGTGGATGGGGGCGATGGTGCCGTGATCGGTGGGGGTGCAGGCTTCGTCTTTATCGGCGCAGAGGCAGCGGATGGCGAGGCCGGGACCGGGGAACGGATGGCGTTCGAGGAATTCGGCGGGGAGGCCGAGTTCGACACCGAGTTCGCGCACTTCGTCCTTGTAGAACTGGGTGAGCGGTTCGACGATGCGGTTTTCTTCGATCAGCTTTTGGATGCCGGCGACGCGGTTGTGGTGGGTCTTGATGAGATCGGCTTTGGCGGTGCCGCCGGATTCGATCGTATCGGGGTAGATGGTGCCCTGGCCGAGGATCCAGTTGCCGTCCATGTAGGGGCCGGATTCGAGAATTTCTTCCTGGATCTGGACGAACTTTTCGCCGATGATGGCGCGTTTGCGCTCGGGTTCGGTGATGCCTTCAAGGGCTGATAGGAAGTTCAGTTTGGCGTCGACGACGCGGAAATGTTCGGCGCCGAGGGAGGCGAAGATTTTGCGGACGAAGGCGGTTTCGTCCTGGCGCATGAGGCCGGTGTCGACGTAGGCGCCGTGGACCCGTTGGTCGCCGAGAGCCTTGAGGCAGAGGGTGTAGGCGACGGTGGAATCGACACCGCCGGAGACGAAGAAGAAAATGTTGCGGTCGCCGGCGACATCGCGGATGGACTGTTCGACCACGGGGATGCGGGAGGCGGGTTCCCAATCCTTGGTGCAGTGGGCGATATCGAAGAGGAAGTTGTGGAGGACCTTCTTGCCTTCGCGGGTGTGGACGACTTCGGGGTGGAACTGGACGGCGTATTTCTTCTTGTCGTCGTTGCCGATGGCGGCGATGGAGCAAGTGCTGGTGGAGGCCAGGATGCGGAACCCGCTGGGCGGGGCGAAGACGGTATCGCGGTGGCTCATCCAGACTTGCTGGTGGTTTTCGACGCCGCTGAAGAGGGGGCCGGGGTAAGGTTCGAGGTCGAGATTGGCGAGGCCGTATTCGCCCTTGGAGCCTTTGCGCACTTCGCCTTTGAGGAGATAGGCGATGAGCTGCTGGCCGTAGCAGATGCCGAGGACGGGGATGTCGCTGGCGAGCAGGGCCGGATCGACCGTGGGGCTTCCGGATTCATACACGCTGGACGGGCCGCCAGAGATGATGACGGCCCGGGCGTTTTTGAGCTCCGAGAAGCGTGTTTCGCTGGGCCGGACTTCGGCGTAGACGCCTTGTTCACGGACTTTGCGAGAGATGAGATGGGTGTATTGACCACCCGTATCTAGAATGTAGACCTGCGGTTCGGGTGCGTAATCGTTCACAAAAATGACGTTGGGGGCTTAGGGTTCCTGGCGCGGCGCGGTGCGCTGAACGATCAGCTTTTTGGCGCTTTCCAGGAGTTCCTTGGCCTTCTGCATGGATTCTACCGCTTTGACGACGATGGGGTCCGATTCAACGGCGAGCTTGCGCGCTTCTTCGGAACCGAAAGCGGTGAGGTACATTTCGTTCTTCAGGCGGAGCTTTGTCCACTCGAGGTTTTCGGTCCATTCGCCTTCGGTGAAGGGGACGGCTTCCTTGGTGACGAAAGCCTTCAGATCGTTCATGATCTGATCGTTGGGATCCCAGCCCTGGGGCAGCTTGGCTTCCTTGCCACCGAAGTACTTGGCGGTGAAGTTGAAGAACGTGAAGCGACGGATCATTTCCGTCTGGAATTTATTGGCCTTGGGGAAGACGAAGGCTTCGTCGGGCTTGATGCCGCCGCCGCCGTAGACGGTGCGACCGGAGTCGGTCATCTTCACGTCGTTGGGGTTCTGGGTGGCGGTATCCTTGCGGTAGTAGTAGTCCAGGAACGAGGTGTTCTGGTAGTCGCGCTGGATGAGACGGTTGGAAGGCGTGTAGTACTTGGCCGTGGTGAGGGCGAGACCGGTGGAATCGCTCATCGGATAGACCGTTTGCACGAGGCCCTTGCCGAAGGTGTTGTCGCCCAGGATCCAGGCGCGGTCGTGATCCTGCAGGGCGCCGGCCACGATTTCAGCGGCGGAGGCGGAGTAGCGGTTCACGAGGACGACGATGGGATACGTCCGCTTGGCGCTGCCGTTGCGGGCGAGATAGGGACGTTCGGCGGAGGCGCGGCCACGGTGGGAGACGACCGTCTGGCCGTTCTGGAGGAAACGGCCGGCGACGGAGACGCCTTCGTTCAGGAGGCCGCCGGGGTTTTCGCGGAGATCGAGGATGAGGCCTTTGACGTTCTGTTCGCCGACGCGCTTCAGGTTCTCTTCCACTTCCTTGGAGGTGTTTTCGTTGAAGCTTTCGATATCGATGTGGAGGATGCCAGGTTTGACGAAGAAGGCGTCCTGGACCGATTTGCGCGGGATTTCGTCGCGGATGATGTTGAAGGTGATGGGCTTGTCGACGCCATCGCGGGTGACGACCACTTGAACCGGTGTGCCGCGGGGTCCTTTGAGGATGTCGGCGACTTCGGTGGTGGTGAGGTTCTGGGTGCTCTTGTCGTTCACCGAGAGGATGGTGTCACCGGGGCGGATGCCGGCCTTGTAGGCGGGGGAGCCGGGGAACGGGGCGATGACGACGGTGCGGCGGTTGCGCTCGCTGACGGTCATGCCGACGCCATAGTAGTGGCCGCGCTGATCTTCGCGGAGCTGTTGGAAGTCGCGGGGATCGAAGAAGCTGGAGTGGGGATCGAGGGTGCGGAGCATGCCGCCGATCGCGCCTTTGTAGATGGCTTTATCGGAGGTAACTTTGTCGGCGAAGTTCTGTTCGACGGTCGAATAAACCTTCGTGAACGTGCGGACGGCCTGCGTGATTTCGTCTTCGTTGGTGGCCGCGTTGGCGTCCGACACAAGGGGGCCGACTACGCCGCCGAGGACGGAGCAGGTGACGATGACAGCGGGCACAATCCAATTCAGCCGGCGACGAGCGTTGGCCATCGAAGTACCTCCCGATACTCTTTTCAATATAACAGCAAGCGGCTGGTCCGCTGGGCTTACAGGGTCTGACGTGCGAGGCGGGAGTTTCGTTGTGGAAAAGTTTGGGGGACGGCGGGTGGCCGTCCCCCAGGGGCGTGTTTTGCGGCTACTGGTTGTTGAACTTTGGCTGGAAGATGTAGATATCGCGGCCGCCGACTTTAATGTGGGCGGAGCGATAGGAGGACGTCTTGTTGGCAGTGGCGGTGAACTTGACGATGGTGGAGCCGGTGCCGGAGACGGCGGAGTTGATGGTGATCCAGTTGGCGGTGTCGGAGGCCTGCCAGGAGCAGTAGGGCGGGATGGTGACGGCGAAGGTGCGGGTTTCGCCGTCCGGGTCGACGGAGATGTCCGAGGGCGAACCCCAGCCGCCGCCATCGCAGTAGCGGTTGCGGACGCCGGTTTCATCGCCGGCGGAGAGGGCGTTGCGCTGGCCCATGACGACGCCGGCCGGGATCGGCATCAGGGGGGTGATGGTGTCCTTGGTGGGATCGACGGCGAAGGCGTTGGAGGGGTAGTGCATGATGGAACCGAAATCGTAGGCACCGATGTTGGTGCTGTCGCCCGCGGCCGGTTGGGCGAAGTTGTTTTCTTTGCCGGGCAGGATGTTGGCGGCGGTGATTTTCACGAACGAGTTTCGGTCGTAGCGGGTGTGTTCATGGCGCAGGCCGAGGACGTGGCCGATCTCGTGGACAATGTTGCCGGTGGAGCAGCTGTTGTCGATGTCGATGAACTGGATTCCGCCCTTGCGGCCGACGGGGGATTGGCAGACACCAGCGAGGAAGCGAATGATGACGTAGTCGGACTGATTGGTCCGTTTCACGAGGACACCGGGGAAGCGGGAGTTCCAGTAGTTGACGGCGGCGGTGATTTTCCTGTCGAGGCTGTCGCTTGACAGCAGGCTTCCGCCGTAGGCGACCACGTAGGGGATGACGCCGTTCGACCAGCTGTTGTTGAAGGTGTTGGCCAGGGCGAAGGAGGCGCGGTCCGCATTTTTGTTGCGGGGGCCGCCGGTGACTTCGTCGGCGGCGCCGAGGACGATGTCGCCTTCCATGATGGCTAGGCCGTCTTCGACGTTGAAGTGAACGAGGGTGTCTCCGAGGTAGGCGCTACGGAAATCGATAGGGTGTTTGCGGGCGGGGACCGGGGTGTAGGCGCGGGGGAGGTCGAGGCCGGCGAGGTTTTCGGCGGTGAATTGTTCAATGCCCTGGAGGGTGAAGGGCCAGACTTCGGTGGCTTTGGCGCGTACGGAGATGATTGTTTCCGAGCCCGCGAGGAGTTGGGAATCGAATTCAGGAACGTTGAGCGGGCCGCTGCCGGTGTAGGGGCCGTGGATGGCCAGGATGCGGCCATCGGCATTGCGGCTGGCCAACATCATTTCGGCACCTTCGGGCAGGAAGAGTCCGCCGAAGTTGAGCCGCAGGGCGGCGGAGTCGCCGGTGACGATGCGCAGTTCCGCGGTTGCCATGCCGCCGTTGGAGTTTTTCCACTCCGGGGTTGGGAGTTCGGGATTGAGCACACGCTCATCCGAGCCAATCCGCAACGTCTGTGCCTGGGCCGCCGCGGCGACCAGCACCAAGAAAATCAAAGCCTTCCGTTTCATCTACTCCGCCTAACCTGTCTATTGGATTTTGGCGGAAATATGTTGCCCGCCGCAGGTCCATGCGTGGGGAATCCGGGATTTTGGTCAGGCTGGCGCGAGTTTTTCGCGAGTGGCTTAAACGGCTTTGGAGCGGCGGTTGGCGGCCGGGGCTTCGCGGGTGACCGTTTTGCGCTTGGGCTGTTCGGCCGGGGCGCCGAGACGCTTCACTTGATCGGTGACGCAGACGAGGAACATGGGCTGGTCGGCGTTCTTCAGGATGTCGATGATCGAATCGTTGTTGGCTTCGAGGTAGATCGACTTGCCATCGGTGACCAGATGCATGTCGCTATCGGCGCCGAGGATTTCGACGAGGCGCTTGCCCATTTCCTTCTGCAGGAAGCGAAGGACGCGGCGGATCTTCTGGAGTGAAAACCCTTTGCGGCGGAGTTCGGCGATGACGGCGATTTCGATGGCTTCTTCGGCGAGATAGACGCGCTTGTGGCCTTCGTGCCGGGGCGATACCACCTTTTGTTCGTCCCACCACTGCAACTGACGGAGGCTTACACCTGTAACTTCGGAGATCTCACTCGAAGTGAATTCTTTGTCGGCCAGGTTCGAATCAATTCGAATCTTTTTTGTTTTGAACATAAAAAGAGAAATCCGTTTCCAGCGGGTAAGGTGGACTCCTCGATTGTACGAAACTGGAGATGAATGTCAACGCCCCTAAAAGAGTTATTCGGTCAGGCCTCGGCGGCAATTGCGGTGGAACTGCGGCCGATGTTGCGATTGGCGTTGCCTTTGGTGTTTGCCGAGCTGGGTTGGATGGCGATGGGCGTGGTGGATACGGTGATGGCGGGGCACGCGGGGCGACAGATGTTAGGGGCTGTCGCGTTGGGACATGGGATGTATTACACGTTCGCGGTATTTGGCATTGGCGTGATCTTAGGGCTGGATACGTTGATCTCGCAGGCTTACGGGCGAGGGGATATGGCGGATTGCCGGCGGAGCCTGGCGGCGGGGCTGGTGACGAGTGTTGTGGTTGCGCCGCCGTTGATCGGGCTGGTGTGGATGATGGGGCCGGTGATGGATTTCTTCGGGATCGACCCGGCGTTGCGGGATGGAACGATGGGGTATCTGCGGGCGGTGAGCTGGGGGACGCTGCCGTTGATGCTGTATGCGACGTTCCGGCGGTACTTGCAGTCGCAGAATGTCGTTCGGCCGGTGATGTTTGCGCTGGTGTCGGCGAATCTGGTGAATCTGTTTGGGAACTGGGTGTTGATCTTTGGGAACTTGGGGATGCCGGCGATGGGGGCGGCGGGGTCGGGGTATGCGACGTCGGTGGCGCGTTTGTACATGGCTGGGGTTTTGATGGGGGTGACGGTGGCGCGGGATGGATGGGCGGGATGGACGGCGTGGCCGGGGTGGGACCGGGTGCGGCAGGTTGTGAAGTTGGGTTTGCCGGTA
>CANIFK010000193.1 GCA_947466555.1 Acidobacteriota bacterium
AAGAGCAAAACAATACGTAGTTTCATAGGGCCCTCGTGGGGGGAAGTATACCGGAAAGGGGGAGTGGTTTAGCGGAGGTCAATTTGAAATTTCAGTTCATTAACAAAACTGTCATTGACGGGTGCTCGTGGGATTTTATATGCTCCTCCCAATTTGCTCGTCATCGTGGCCAGGTAGCCGCACTTGACCTCGTGACCGCACGCGTAACAACAAGGGACTCAAATTTAGAAGGGGTTGTCGCATGAAGCATCAACAGCCGTCGAGCCGGTGGGCTCGCGTGGCCATGGCAGGCCTACTGCTTGCCGCCGCCGCATACGGACAGCAGTCGTCCGGATCACTGCGGGGAACAGTGAAAGATGGACAAGGTGGAGTTGTTCCTGGGGCGAAGGTCACGCTGACCGACGTGGCGCAGGGAGATAACCGCGAAATCGTAACTGGCGCCGATGGGACGTTCTTCTTCAATCCGCTGAAGCCGTCCAACTATTCCGTGACGGTGGAGATGAGCGGATTTAAGAAATACCAGGAAAAGAATATTCGTGTTTCGGCGAACGATCGCGTGGATCTGCCGGACATTCTGATGGCTGTCGGCCAGGTGTCGGATTCGATCACCGTGGAAGCGCAGGGCGTGGTGCTGCAGACGCGCGGCGCGGAAAAGGGTGGCGTGCTGACGGGCAACCAGGTGGTGAACCTGGCGTTGAACGGCCGCGACTTTTTGGGCCTGACGCGCACGGTGCCGGGCGTGGTGCCCAATGGCGGCGTGGGCGGATCGGTGAACGGGAACCGGAACAATCAGAACAACCTGATGGTGGACGGCGTGACGAACATCGACACCGGTTCCAACGGCGGCTTGCTGGCCACGATGAACGTCGACCAGATCGCCGAATTCAAGATGCTGACCAACTCCCAGCCCGCCGAATACGGCCGCTCCTCGGGCGCCGCGATTTCGGTGGTCACCAAGGGCGGCACGCGCGAACTGCACGGTACCGGTTACTGGTTCCACCGCCACGAAGGCTTGAACGCCAACAACTGGCGCAACAACGTGGACGGCCGCGCGCGGCAGCTGTTCCGCGACAACACGCTCGGCTTCAATATCGGCGGCCCGGCCTACATTCCGAAAATCAATCCGAACCGCGACAAGCTGTTCTTCTTCATGGGCATTGAGTGGCAGAACCGTCTGTCGCCGAACACCCTCCGTACGGTCACGGTGCCGAGCGAAGCCCAGCGCAAGGGCGACTTCAGCCAGACGCGCGACGGCGGCAACCGCCCGATCTTCATCAAGGATCCGCTGAGCGGGCTGCCCTGCGGCAACCTCACCGGCGGCGGCGGCTGCTTCCCGGGCAACATCATCCCGGCCAGCCGCATCAATGCCGACGGCCAGAAGATCCTGAACTTCTATCCGCTGCCGAACGTGCCGGTGGATCCGAACTTCAACTACGCCACGCAGGTGTCCGACACCTTCCCGCGCCGCGAGAACATCTACCGCGGTGACTACAACATCAACGACAAGTGGCGCTACTACGCGCGCTACATGTACACCAACTCGCAGCAGGACCGCGCGTATGGCCAGTGGAACGCCGACTACAACATCCCCTTCGGACCGATGAACTTCGGCAACCCGGGATGGAGCCTGGTGAACAACCTGACCACCGTGCTGAGCCCCACGCTGACCAACGAATTCATCTTCGGTTCCTCGAAGAACGTCCTGAATATCGACCCGGTGGACAAGGCCTTCGACCGCGGCAAGCTGGGCCTGAACTACAAGATGCCGTTCGCCAACGCCGACGCTCTGGGCCTGGTCCAGAACTGGCGCTGGGGCGGCGTGCCGAACGCGCCGTTCTCGAACTTCCTGGGAACCCCGTTCCGCAACTTCAACCACACCTACGACATCACCGACAACGTGACGAAGGTGAAGGGCGCGCACACGATGAAGTTCGGGATCTACCTGAACAAGAGCCTGAAGGATCAGACGGCGTTCACCTCCATCAACGGCGACATCTGGTTCGACCAGGATTCGCAGAATCCGGGCGACACGAACTGGGCCTATTCCAACGGCCTGTTGGGCAACTTCAAGCAGCTGGCGCAGTCCAACGTTGCATTGAACGGCCAGTACCGCTCCTGGAACATCGAATGGTTCCTGCAGGACAACTGGCGCGTGAACAAGAAGCTGACGCTCGACTACGGCATCCGCTTCTACATCATCCAGCCGCAGTATGACGCCGGACTCCAGACCTCCTCGTTCAACCCCGCTCTGTACAACAGCGCCGACCGCGCCGTCCTGGTGCAGCCGGCCGTCGTGAACGGGCAGAACGTCGGCCTCAACCCGCTCACCGGGCAGACCACGGCGCAGGCTCTGATCGGCTCCATCGTCAATACCGGCAAGGGTTTCGTGAACGGCCTGTATGCCAACGGCATGGGCCTGGCGGGCAAGAACGGTTACCCGCGCGGGCTGATCGACAGCCGTGGCGTGCACTACGCGCCGCGTCTCGGTATCGCCTACCAGCTGAACGAAAAGACCGTCGTCCGCGCCGGCTTCGGCATCTTCTTCGACCGCTTCCAGGGCAACCCGGTGTTCGACATGCTGCCGAACGTTCCGTCGACGCAGCGTCCGAACTTCTACTACTCCAACCTGAACCAGATCTCGAGCCTGCAGGGTGTTTTCTTCCCGGCCGACGTTCGCGGGTTTGACAAGCTCGGCAACGTGCCGACCACCTACCAGTGGAACTTCACGGTGCAGCGTCAGCTGGGCAGCTCCATTTCGATGGAAGCCGGCTACGTGGCCAACGTGGCCAACCACCTGTTGAGCCGGTATGACTTCAACGCCATGCCGTTCGGTTCGGCGTGGTTGCGGCAGAATCAGGATCCGCGCACGGCGAATATGAATGCCACCAGCTTCGACGGACGCACCGCGTTGCCGTTGAACATGTACCGTCCGTACCCCGGTTTGGCTTCGGGTCAGGTCACCGCGTTCGGTGCGTATTCCAACTACCACTCGCTGCAGTTGAGCTTGAACAAGAACATGGGCAAGGGCGTGACGTTCGGCGTTGCCTACACCTGGTCCAAGGCGCTCGGTATCGCCAGCGGCGACGGCGACGTGCTGCACCCGACCAACTACAAGATGGCCAACTACAGCTATCTGGGCCACGACGTGCCGCACATGGCCGTGTTCAACTTCGTCTATGACGTGCCTTCGCTGTCCAAGCACGTCAGCGCTTTGAACAATGCCGTGGGCAAGGGCGTCTTCGGCGGCTGGCAGGTCTCGGGCCTGGGCTCGCTGATCGGCGGCCAGCCGTCGAACATCGGCCTGAGCTTCCAGGGTATCGGCGGCGAACTGAACCGCGTCTACACGGGTTCGGAAACGTTCGGACCGCGCGTGGTGGTGAAGAGCAACCCGATCCTCCCGATCGGTTCGCGCTCCATCGACCGCTATGTCGACGCGGCCGCCTTCGCGGCGCCCTCGATCGGCAGCGTGGGTCTCGAATCGGCGCAGCGTATCGTCCGTCTGCCGGGCGTGAACAACTGGGACATCTCGGTGTTCAAGAACTTCCCGATGGGTGCTGAAAAGCGGTTCCTGCAGCTCCGTCTGGAAATGTTCAACGCTCCCAATCACACGCAGTTCAGCGACTTCAACCGGACCATCCAGTTCAACCCGGCCAGCGGCGCGGTGACCAACCTGCCGACGGCTCTGGGCGGCGGTGGCGGCCGGTTCGGATTCGGTGCCGTGAACACGGCTCGCGATCCGCGCTTGCTGCAGTTGGCGGCGAAGTTCTACTTCTGATCGCTGGTTTGCTTGAAGAAAAGGGGGGCCGGCGAAAGCCAGCTCCCCTTTTTGTGTCTTGTATCATGGAAACGATGCCTAACGGGTTCGCCCCTATTGACCCCCCTGCCATTCACGTTGATTCCATTACGATCCGGGGCTTCAAGAGCATCGCGGCGGTTGAAAACCTGACTCTCCGGCCAATAAATGTTCTCATTGGCGCAAACGGGTCCGGGAAGTCGAATTTTGTTGAGGTATTTGGTTTTCTACAGGCGTTTGTCGAGTCGCGGCTCTCCGAATATGTCAACGTCGGTGGTGGGGCGGAGAAATTTCTCCACTTTGGATCCAAGCAGACACCCGCACTCTATTTCCGCATTTGCTACTCCGACGGGGACGGTGACTGGCACACGCGATTTGTGCCTACCGTCGATGAAGACTTCCATTGCAATGAAGTCCTGCCTCACGTTGCCTTTCATTCCCGATCCCCGTGGCGAATTTTTCATGTCCACGACACGAGTGCATCGTCGCCAATGCGAAGGCGCTGCAAACTCGATGACAACGCATTTCTCCGAGCGGATGGAGCGAATCTACCGGCGTTTCTCTACCTGATTCAGCGTATGCATCCGGACTCCTATCAAATGATCCGGAAGACGGTCCAACTCGTGGCGCCGTTCTTCGAGGATTTTTCATTGAATCCCTTGAATTTGGCGCCCGATGACATCAAGCTTCAGTGGCGTCATAAGGGTTCGGATCAGTATTTTGATGCGGCTTCGCTGTCGGATGGAACGCTTCGCTTCATCGCGTTGGCCACCCTTTTCCTGCAACCGAAAGCGCTGCGGTCATCGCTGATCCTCGTGGACGAGCCAGAACTTGGCCTGCATCCTTACGCGATCCAACTCCTGGCATCGATGATCAAGCAGGCGGCAACCGACTCTCAGGTGATCGTTTCGACGCAGTCGCCGATTCTCCTGGACCACTTTGCGCCTGAAGATGTTTTGGTCGCCAATCGCGTGGGTCATGCGACGCAGATTCACCGTTTGGAATCCGGGCCATTGGCGGATTGGCTGGCGGACTACAGCCTAGGGCAGTTGTGGGAGAAGAATGAGCTTGGGGGGCGGCCGAGTCCTGAATAGCCAATGCCACGCCTGCTTGTCCATGTGGAAGGCCCAACGGAAGAGACCTTCGTCAACGAAGTTCTCGGGCGGCACCTGTATGCGATTGGCTTTCATTCCGTGGGTGCCCGGTATATCGGCGGAGCGCGAAGAAGGGGTGGAATCTGCGGTTGGCCCGAGGCGCGGCAAGGAATCCTGAACCACCTGCGACAGGATGGACGAACCTTCGTTACGACGATGGTGGATTACTATGGTTTGCCGCAGAGTGGGGACCGTGAATGGCCAGGACGGGCGGCGGCTGCGCGGATGCGGCCCGATGCCCGAGCGAGTTTTGTAGAAGGCCAATTGGGTCAAGACCTTCGTGGCATTCTGGACACGAACCGGTTCGTTCCATTCGTCGTGATGCACGAGTTCGAGGCGTTGCTGTTCAGTGATTGTGCGGCGTTCAGCACCGCGCTTGGGGGCCCGGAACTCGCGGTCCCACTATCAGCAATTCGGGCTGCGTTCGATACACCAGAGGCGATCAATGATTCGCCAGAAACCGCACCGTCCAAACGAATTCTCGCGCTAAGACCGTCCTATCAGAAGCCCCTCATGGGTTCGCTGGCTGCGTTGGAAATCGGACTGGAAAAAATCCGTGCGGAGTGTCCGCATTTCAACGAGTGGGTCCGGCGGCTGGAGGAGTTGGTCACCGAATGCGGTGATCGGTGAAGGTGAGCAGCGGAATCGGACTGCTTTTGGGCATGTGGCAACCGGCGCAATTGGGCGTGCGCGGACAGGGCTTTTGGGTCTTGGGGGAGTGGCAGCCGAGGCACTTGGCGTCGTAGCTGACGGCGGGCTTCACGTCGGTATGCGGGTCGTGGCAAGTCACGCAGGTCAGTGCGCCTTTACTGGCCGTGTAGCACTTGCTCACCGTGAGGCCGACGGGGGCGAAGCGGATACTGCCGGGATCTTCGATTTCCGGCTGCGGCGAGGCGTATTCGCGGTTCGGCGACCGATGACATTCGGCGCAAAGGGCAACGGCTTTGGTGCGCTTGATAGTCGCTTCGCGCGGGTGATTCTCCCCTTCGCCGTGGCAGCGCTGGCAGTGGATGCCGGGCTGATTCTCCGTCGTCGAATGACAGGCAAAACACCGGGCGGCGTTGGCTTCACTCTGTACAATGCCGAAGGCCATGTCGAAACTATCGGCCGGTTGCGCGGCGTGGCCGGGCGTCAGGCTCAAGCGGCCGGCCTGGGGATACTGGCTGATGCGGTGTTCAATCCATCGGCCGTCTTGCTTGAGTAACAATGTGCGGGCGAAGTGCCCGGCGCCGAAGCTCCATTGGATAGAAGCCTCGCGGCGTTCGCCATCGCGAGTGATGGCGAGTTTCTCCGCCGTGTAGCTATACAGCGTACCGCCGCGTTCGCGAAGAGATTTGCCGTCGAACCCCGCGCCAGCATAGGGTTTCAACGCGTTGGCGTGGCGGGATTGGGACTGGACTTGCGCCTTTTCGGCGTGACAGGTCTGGCAAGGCGCCGCTACTGCTGCGCAGGCTCCGAGAATAAATCCAACTGCCGCGAGCGTGCCTTGTCGGCCAATTCTTTGACGCGCGCGAACACGCGCTGCGAATCCGCCTTGCGGCCCGTCTCCTGATAGACACGGCCCAGCAGATAGTACGCTTCGCGGAGATCGGGATCGTTCTTGACCGCTCGTTCCAGGCATGGAATGGCTTCCGGCGCTTTGCGCTGTTGCCAGACAAGTTTAGCCAATTGGTAGTTGGCGCGGGGGTGATTGGGCTTCTGCGCCAGCGCCTTGCGCAACAGCTGTTCGGACTCCTTCAGATCGCCGCCGGTAAGTGCGACCGCGGTGCCGAGCGTGAAGTTCGCCTCGGCATCAGCCGGGAAGCGTTTCAGTTCGCCGCGGAATTCCGCCACCGCCTCTGGCAGTTTGCGCTGGCGCCACAGCACCGCGCCGATATGCAACCCGAGCGTGGGGAGATTGGGATTCAACGCGCGCGCCTTCTGGAAAGCGGCCATGGCATCGGCATCCTGGCCCTCGCCGAAATACGCCTGGCCCAGCGTGAGCTGCAGCTCGGGCGAAGTCCCCTGATCGAGCAGCGGGCCCAGGAGCTTCTGCGCCTCAGCGGCGCGGTTGGACTTCGTGTAAGCGGTGGCAAGGCCAATGAGAACTGTTGCATCGTTGGTGGGCGTCAGCGCTTCAAACGCCTTGGCGGCCTCGGGGAAGCTTTCGAGTTCCAACAGCGTCAGCGCGCGCAACTGCAGCGTCTGGCGGTGGGCGGGTTGGAACTTCAGAAACTCGTTGAAGGCGCCGAGCGCCTGCGGCCACTGGCGCTGTTTGTAGTGCGCCAGCCCCAGGTTGAGGAAGATGGGCGTCAGCGATGGCGCGGCCTTCAACGCCCTCTGATAGGAGACGATGGCGGAGGCGTAATCCTCCCGGCGGGCCTGCACGGCGCCGAGATTCGCCAGCGCCTGCGCGTCGGTGGGATTCGTTTTCAGGTGGAGCTTATAGGCCTGCTCGGCATCGGCCAGCCGGCCGGCGCGGAGATGGTCGTTGCCCCTGTCGAACGCGGACTGGGCGGCGAGCGTGAGCGTGCAGAAAAGGAGCCGTTTGAACATGAGGACTCCTTGGTATTGTCGCTCTAATTGGGCCTGCCGACAGAGATATTGGCGAAGGAAATTGGCGGATTCTGGCCGACGGCGCATGTGAGCGTTGATGGGCCGGCGGGCCAATCGCCGGGGATGACGGCGTCCACCTGATAGACACCAACCAGGCCGGGCGCGTAGGCGGCGAAGGGGAGTTCGAGACCGCGCACCGCGTCGCCCTGTAGGATGTAGCAGGCGAACGGGGCGAGGGGCTTTGCGTTCGCGTCGATGGGGCCGAGGCCGGTAAGCCAGAAGTGGATCAACGACCCCGCGGGGGCGGGATTGTCGGGCGTGATGAGCGATCGGAAATCGGCCTGCGCGGCTTTGATTTCATTTTGATTGGCGGCCGTGTAGATCGCGGCAACGGGCTCGCGCTGGAGGCTCAGATTGTCGCTGATGGCAAATGGAGAGCCGGAACGCGTGATCAGAAAGCGATTGGTAAATCGGACGGAGAAGTCCCAGGGGATTTGGACTTCGTAGGAGTCGGTGGTGCTGGCGATTTTGGGGAACTCGCGGCCTTGAACGGTGATGGTCAGTTCTTCAGGGAAGGGGCCGCCGGAGAGCCGAACGAGGGAGCCGGGGACCGCACCGGAAGTGGTCTGGTGGGCGAGGCCGGGGAAGGGCGGGTAGAGTTCGGTGGGGACGCCGTTGGTGACGCGCGTTAGCCTGTTGAAGCGGGTCAGCACGAAGAACGTGCGGCCGTCGCCGGAGAGCATGACTTCCTGGATGGGGTCGGGGGATTCGTAGATTTGGTTGGACGAGAGGAGGGTCACGCGGCGGTCGTCGTGGATGAGGATTTCATCGCCGCTGGCCGAGGGGGAGAAGCCGGTGAGCGGGGTTGCCGAGCGATAGATTTCGCGCAGCGGGTTGAGCTGATAGAGGGTTGATTGTGTCAGCGCGAAGAGCTTCTGGCCATCGG